>CAYRHV010000247.1:0-4070 GCA_964424045.1 uncultured Ottowia sp.
CGGCGTTTTCACCGACATCGACGACACCCTGACCACGGAAGGCGCCATCACGTCCGATGCCCTGGCGGCGCTGGAGCGGCTCCGCGCGGCGGGAATCCACTGCATCGCCATCACCGGCCGACCGGTGGGCTGGAGCGAGCCGTTCGCGCTGACCTGGCCGCTGGACGCCATCGTGGCGGAAAACGGCGCGGTCGCGCTGTGCCGTGCGGAGGACGGCCAGGCTCCAGGAAAACCCGGGCATCTGTCCCGGCTCTACCAGGCCGATGCCGCGACGCGCGCGGCCCACTTCGAGCGCCTGCAGGCCGTGGCAGCGCGCGTTCTGCGCGAGGTGCCGGGCGCCACACTGGCGCGTGACTCGGCCGGGCGCGAGACCGACATCGCCATCGACCACAGCGAGTTCAGCCACCTGGACGCGGCACGCATCGCCCAGGTGGTGGCCATCATGCAGGCCGAGGGCCTGCAGGCCACGGTCAGCAGCATCCACATCAACGGCTGGATCGGCGCGCACGACAAGTGGCAGGGGGCCTGCTGGATCGCGCGAGAGCTGCTCGGCCACGCCCTGCCGGGCGAGCTGGCGCGCTGGATCTACGTCGGCGATTCGACCAACGACCAGCTGATGTTCCGCCACTTCCCGCACAGCGTGGGCGTGGCCAATATCCGGCGCTTTGCGCACGAGCTGACGGATCCACCGCGCTACGTCACCACAGGCGAGCGCGGCGCGGGCTTTGCCGAGGTGGTCAACCGGCTGCTGGTTGATCGCGCGACACGGTAGGGCCCGCTCAGGAATGGCGCGCGGCCGGCGGCCCGCCGGCCGCGCGCGCCTCGGCCGCCGCCTCGCTGCGCACCATCACCCAGAACATGCGCGCCAGCCAGGCCACGCCCAGCACGGCCGCGACGCCGATCAGCCACTGGCCCAGCCGCTCCTGGTCGTCCAGCAGGTAGGCATTGCACAGGCGCAGCGGCGAGTCGATGTAGATCTGGCCCACCACCACCATCATGCCCAACACGTTGCCGAGAAAGAAGAACTGCAGCACCAGGCCGGCCGGGCGCCAGGACAGGCGCAGCGCCGCGCCGGCCAGCAGCAGGGCGAGCAGCTTGGCGACCTCGACGTCCATGCGCACCAGGGCCAGGTCGAGCACCCGCGGCACCATCAGCACCGCCAGCACCAGCCCCGCGCCCAGCAGACCGCTGATGCCATGGGCGTTCCAGCGCCCGAGCGCGCTGCGCGCGCGCGGGGGGAGCGCGCCGGCCAGCAGCGCGCCGGCGAGCAGCCAGGACGGCGCCTGCAGCATCATGTGGCGCCACATGCTGGCCTCCATGCCGTGACGCACGGCAGGCACCAGCAGCGCCGCCAGCAGCAAGGCAGCCAGCACGGCCTCGGCCTCGGCCTGCGTGCGCTTCACGATGCCGCCTCCACACTGGCCGATGGCCGGCTCTGGCGCGCCAGGTGGCGTGCGTAGTCCAGCGCCAGCTGCTGCTCGGCCAGGTCGAACACGCGCACCATGCGCCCGCGGGCGTCGAACACCAGCAGCGCGGCGTTGTGCTCGTAGTCGCCACGGCCGTCGGGCACCACCACCACGCCCAGGCGGCGCAGCAGGGCCTGCTCCTGCTCGGGTGCCGGAACGCGCACGAAGCGCCACAGCGCCGGATCGGCGTTCATACGCGCGGCGTAGGCACGCAGGGTCGGCGGGTCATCGCGCGCGCCATCGAAGCTGAGCGAAAGCAGGCGCACCCCGCTGGCCGTGCCCGCCGCCGCGTCGGCCTGCAGCGCCGCCTGCAGCTGCTGGAAGGTGCCGCCCAGCGTCAGGCAGATCGTCTGGCAGTCGGTGTAGATGAAGTCGGCGATGGTGACGCCCCCTTCGCGCAGCAGGGCCGGCAGTTCGACCGTCTGCGCATCGGCGCCCTGCACCGCCACCTCAGGCGCCGGCACCGGCCGCAGCGCCACTTCCAGGCGACGCGCGTCCTCGTCGGTCCAGGCCTGGAAGCCGTAGGTCAGCCACGAGACCGCGCTCCAGCCGGCCAGCAGCAGCAGCAGGCTGAGGGCAGCGGTGCGCAGCATCGGCCAGCCCCGCGAGGCGCGGCTCAACTGCCGCCGTCGAGCAACGCCTTCAGCGCGGCGCCGCCCTCGAACGGGGTGCTGCGCTCGCTCTTGCGCTCGGTGGCGAACAGTTCGGCGGTCAGCGGTTCGGCCTGGTTGCTCCAGGCGCCACGAATGTAGCTGGCCACGCCCGCCAGTTCGGCGTCCGACAGCTGGGCGAAGGCCGGCATCGCGCCCTGGTAGGTCTGACCCTCGACCTCGATCTCGCCCGTGACACCGTGCAGCAGGATGTTGGCCAGGATGCGCGGCTCGCCGTGCACCCACTCGGAGCCGTCCAGCGGCGGAAACACGCCCGGCAGGCCCTTGCCCGTGGCCTGGTGGCAGGCCGCGCACTGGGCGGCGAAGATGGCCGCGCCATCGACCGCCCCGCCGGCCGCGGCAGCACCCGGCGCCGGACCGGAGAGCTCGGCCAGCGTGCGCTGGTCACCGAAGCGTGAATTGGTCAGCGGCTCCGAATAAAGGATGTAGACCACCGCCCACAGGATCATGAAGACGGCGATCAGAAGCGCCGACAGGGGCATGGGCCGAATGGCTTCCTCGGGATCCTCGTGCTCGCGCCTCTGGGCGCGGGATTCTGCGTCTTGGTTCATTGCACTGATCCTTTCAGGACGCCGCCGCCGGCCGCGGGGCCGAGGGCGCGGCAGAGGTCTTGGCCCCTTCGGCCTCCTCCGGCTCGGGCGGCAGGATCGGGTAGCTGCGCTTGAGCGACTGCAGGTATTTCACCAGGTCGAGCGCCTCTGGCTTGGGCACCAGGACCTTGCCCTCGGGCACGTAGCCCGGCGGCAGATTCACCGTTTCCTCGTCCGTATCGGCCTGGTCCTTGACCTCGAACAGGTAGGGATAGGAGGGCATGATCGAGCCCGGCACGTAGGCCCGTGGCTGGTAGAGGTGGCCCAGGTGCCAGTCCTTGCTCGGCTGGCGCACGCCGATGTTCATCAGGTCGGGGCCGGTGCGCATGCTCCCCAGCAGATGGGGGCGGTCGTAGTAGTAGTCGCCTGGCACCGTGGCACGGCCCCAGCCGCGCTCCGAGTCCGCCGGGGCAAAGCTCTTCGAGCGCGGCTGCTGGCTGTGGCAGTACATGCAGCCGTTGGCGATGTAGCTGTCGCGCCCGCGCAGCTCGGCGCTGGTATAGGGCTTCAGGCCGTCGGGCGGCGGCACCTCGCGCACCTGGATGTAGGGCAGGATCACCAGCGCCGAGACGGCGATGGCGAAGGTCACCATCGCCCCCGTGGTCAGCTTGACTTCATTTTCCATGCACCACCTCCATCGACTGGGCCTGGTTCGTGAACAGCGCGGCACCCACGCGGTTGGGCCCGAAGCGCAGCACCATGGCCAGGAAGTGACCGACGAAGATCAGGTGGCTGGCAACCATCAGCGCGCCGCCGACGCTGCGCCATTGCAGCCAGGGCAGCGTCACCTCCACCGACTCCATGAAGGGCCGCGCCGGATCGAGCATGGCCAGGCCCTGCAGCCAGCCGCCCCAGGTCAGGAACACGAAATAGATCATGATGCCGACCGCGGCCAGCCAGAAGTGCCAGGAGATCAGCTTCGGGAACGGCCACTCGTAGTGCAGGATGCGCGGCATGATGAAGTAGATGGCGCCGAACAGCACCATGGTGACGAAGCCGTAGGCGCCCAGGTGCGCGTGCGCCACCGTGAAGTGCGTGAAGTGCGCCACCGCCTGCACCGAGCGCAGCGCCTCGAACGAGCCCTGCAGCGACGACAGCATGTACATGAAGCCGCCGAACATCATGAAGCGCAGCACCGGCGAGTAGCGCGCCAGGCGCATGCGGCCCTGCATGGTGAGCGCCATGTTGATGGTGAAGGCCAGCACCGGGATGATCATCATCATGCTCTGCACGATCGACAGCGTGATCAGCCAGCCCGGCACCGGGCCGCCCACCAGGTGGTGGCCACCGACCTGGGCGTAGAAGAAGGCCAGCGTCCAGAAGCCCAGGATCGACAGGTTGTA
>CAYRHV010000248.1:0-4016 GCA_964424045.1 uncultured Ottowia sp.
GTGGTGGTGCTGGACTACGGCAAGAAGATCGGCGACGGCACGCCCGAGGACGTGCAGCGCAACCCCGAGGTGATCCGCGCCTACCTGGGCACGGAAGGTCGAGGTGATGACCAATGACCGCTCGCTGCGCTCGCCTGACCTCGCCGCTGCGCGGCATCGATGACGAAGTCGTCCGTCAACGATCGGCATGCGCCATGGTTGGGTCATCTCGTCATTTGTCATTGAAGCCGCGCAGCGGCGAAGTCATTCGTCATTGAGGCCAGACAGATGGGTTTCTTCCTCGAAGCAACAATCGGCGGCCTGATGACCGGCGTGCTCTACGCGCTGGTGGCGCTGGGCTTCGTGCTGATCTACAAGGCCTCGGGCGTGTTCAACTTCGCGCAGGGCATCATGGTGCTGTTCGCGGCGCTGGCGATGGCGCGCTTCTCCGAATGGATTCCCGGCTGGCTGGGGCTGGAGAGCAAGCTCCTGGTCAACCTGCTGGCCTTTGCCGGCGCGGCGGTGCTGATGTTCGTGCTGGCCTGGCTGATCGAGCGCCTGGCGCTGCGCCACCTGGTGAACCAGCCGGAGGCGACCCTGCTGATGGTCACCATCGGCATCGGCTTCCTGCTGGAGGGCTTCGGCCAGTCGGTGTTTGGCAGCAATGTCTACAACATCGACATCGGCATGCCGAAGGACCCGATCTTCCTGCTCCAGGGTGTCTTCGAGGGCGGCATCCTGGTCGACTCGCAGGAACTGGCGGCGGCCGTGATCGCGGCCCTGCTGGTGGCGGCGCTGGTGCTGTTCTTCCAGAAGACCAAGACCGGCCGCGCGCTGCGCGCCGTGGCCGACGACCACCAGGCCGCGCAGTCGGTCGGCATTCCGCTGTCGCGCATGTGGGTCATCGTCTGGTTCGTCGCCGGCCTGGCGGCGCTGGTGGCCGGCATGGTCTGGGGCAGCAAGCTGGGCGTGCAGTTCTCGATCTCGACGCTGGCGCTGCGCGCGCTGCCGGTGGTCATCCTCGGCGGTCTGACGTCGGTGCCGGGCGCCATCGTCGCCGGCCTGATCGTCGGCGCCGGCGAGAAGCTGTCCGAGGTCTACATCGGCCCCTTCGTCGGCGGCGGCATCGAGGTCTGGTTTGCCTACGTGCTGGCGCTGGTGGTGCTGCTGGTGCGGCCGCAGGGCCTGTTCGGCGAGAAGATCATCGATCGGGTGTGAGGACGCCATGACTGCTCGCTGCGCTCGCATGACTTCGCTTCGCTTCGATGACGAAATGACGGCGTCCAGGTTCTGGCGCGCAGCGCTGTCATCGATGCCGCGCGGCGGCGAGGTCATGCGCGCGCAGCGCGCGGTCATTTGTCATTGAAGTCGAGACGCCAATGTTCTACCGCGAAAACGGCCAGTTCAAGACCAGCTACCGCGCCGACCAGCAGATCTTCCCGATCCTGCAGGACCGGGTGGCGATCGGCGCGCTGCTGGTGCTGGCGTTCGTGGTCGTGCCGCTGGTGGCCAGCGACTATCTGTTCTCGGCGATCCTGATCCCGGTCGTGATCCTGTCGCTGGCTGCCCTGGGCACCAACATCCTGATCGGCTACTGCGGCCAGATCTCGCTCGGCTCGGGCGCCTTCATGGCGGTCGGGGCCTATGCCGCCTACAACCTCATCATGCGCGTGCCGGGCATGCCGCTGATCGTCGCCCTGTTGCTGGGCGGCGTCTTCGCGGCGCTGTTCGGTGTCGTGTTCGGCCTGCCCAGCCTGCGCGTCAAGGGCCTGTACCTGGCCGTCACGACGCTGGCGGCGCAGTTCTTCGCCGACTGGATGTTCTACCGCGTCAAGTGGCTCACCATGGACAGCCCGTCCATCTCGGTGACCGCGCCCGACCTGAGCTTCTTCGGCCTGTCGCTGGAGAGCTATGCGGCCAAATACCTGTTCTGCCTGTCGTTGCTGGCGCTGCTGGCGCTGGCCTGCAAGAACCTGGTGCGCAGCGCGATCGGCCGCGAATGGATGGCGATCCGCGACATGGACGTCGCCGCCGCCGTCATCGGCATCCGCCCCGTCTACGCCAAGCTGACGGCGTTTGCCGTCAGCAGCTTCATCATCGGCGTCGCCGGCGCGCTCTGGGGCTTCTTCTACCTGGGCTCGTGGGAGCCCGCGGCCTTTGGCCTGGACATGTCGCTGGAGCTGCTGTTCATGATCATCATCGGCGGGCTGGGCTCCATCATGGGCAACTTCATCGGCGCCGCCTTCATGGTCGTGCTGCCCATCCTGATCCGCCTGGGCCTGCCGGCGCTGGGCGACCTGGTGGGCCTGCAGGTCAGCACGGCCGCCGCCGCGCACCTGGAGCTGATGCTGTTTGGCGTGCTGATCGTCTGGTTCCTGATCGTCGAGCCGCACGGTCTGGCACGCCTGTGGTCCACCGGCAAGCAGAAATTGCGCCTGTGGCCGTTCCCGCATTGATTTTCCCTGGCCCACTGACTTCAAAGGAGACCACCATGAAGCGACTGATTACCTTGCTGGGTGCTGCCGCCGTCGCGGCCGGCATGACCCTGGCGCCCGCCTCGGTGATGGCGCAGGCCGAGCAATACGCGCCCATCTTCTCGTACCGCACCGGGCCGTACGCGCCCAACGGCATCCCGGTGGCCAACGGCACCGTGGACTACCTCAAGCTGGTCAATGCCACGGGCGGCATCAACGGCGTCAAGTTCAAGATCGAGGAGTGCGAGTTCGCCTACGACACCACCAAGGGCATCGAATGCTACGAACGCATGAAGGGCCAGCATGGCGGGGCCGCGATCGTGCAGTCGATCTCCACCGGCGTCACCAACGCGCTGCTGAAGAAGGCGCCCGAGGACAAGATCTCGCTCATCATCGCCGGCTACGGCACGCCGGCGGCGGCCGACGGCAGGGTCTTCAAGTGGGTCTTCCCCATGATCCCCAACTACTTCGTCGCCGCCGACGTGATGATGCAGGCGATCGGCGACAAGGCCGGCGGCCTGGACAAGCTCAAGGGCAAGAAGATCGACTACGTCTTCATGGACGCGCCGTTCGGCCATGAGTTCATGCCGGTGTTCGAGGCCTACGCCGCCAAATACGGCTTCACCCTCGGCAAGCTGCCGGTCACCGCCCCCGGACTGGACCAGAAGTCCACCTGGCTGCAGGTGCGCCGCGACCAGCCCGACTACGTGCTCTACGTGGGCTACGGCGTGATGAACCCGACCGCGCTGAAGGAGGCGCAATCCGTAGGTTACCCGCGCGACAAGATCTATGCCTTCTGGTGGGCCGGCTCGGAATCCGACGTCAAGGGCGTGGAAGAAGCCGCCAAGGGCTACAACGCCGCCGCGCTGCAGGCCAGTGCCAACCGCGACGCCAAGGTCATCAAGGCGGTGCAGGAGACGCTCTACGCCAAGGGCCAGGGCACGGCGGAAGACCCCAAGACCGTGGGTGACGTGCTCTACGTGCGCGGCCTGATCACCGGCATGCTGACGGCCGAGACGGTGCGCATCGCGCAGGAGCAGTTCGGCAAGGGCAAGCCCATCACGGGCGAGCAGGCGCAGTGGGCGCTCGAGCATTTCGAGCTGACGCCCGAGCGCATCGAGGAGCTGGGCTTCACCGGCGTCCTGCAACCGATGAAGATCACCTGCTCGCAGCACATGGGCTCCTACGCCGCCCGCATGTCGGTGTGGGACGGCAAGGAGTGGAAGATCAACAGCGACTGGTATGAGGGCAACCGCGAGATCATCGATCCGCTGATCAAGCAGTTTGCCGACAAATACGCGGCCGACAACAAGATCGAGCCGCGCCAGTGCGCCGACTGATGGAGTGTGGCCGGAGGGGGACTGCGGCGTCTGCCGCAGTCGTCCTTCCGTCAAGGTGAAACTGCAATGAGCGAAGCAGCGGCGTCGATCGTCCTCGAGGTCAACGGCATCGAGGTCATCTACAACCACGTAATCCTGGTGCTCAAGGGCGTGTCGCTGGCCGTGCCGGAAGGCGCGATCGTGGCCATCCTGGGCGGCAACGGCGCCGGCAAGACGACGACGC
>CAYRHV010000249.1:0-4003 GCA_964424045.1 uncultured Ottowia sp.
CGCACCCGGTGATGGAATCGATCTACCGCCAGTACTACGACGAGCCGCGCTACCGCCCCAGCGTGATCACGGCGCAGCGCCTGGCCGGCGGCGTGCTGGGGCGCAAGTCGGGCGAAGGGTTCTACGAATACGTGGACGGCGCTGCCCAGGTGGCGCCCGAACCGCCGGCGCCGCAGGTGGCCGAGCTGCCACCGGTGTGGGTGTCCGCACGCGCCGCGCGCCGCACCGAGCTGCTGCAACTGCTGAAGGACCTGGGGGCGCGGATCGAGACCGGGCAGGCGCCCTCGCCCCAGGCGCTCACGCTGGTGGCGCCGCTGGGCTTCGACGTCACCACGGTGGCCGTGGTCGAGCATCTGGACCCGACGCGCACCCTGGGCATCGACCTGCTGGTGCCCGATGCAGCCACGAAGCGCCGCGTGCTCGCCACCAACCCGGCGACGCGGCGCGACATGCGCGACGCCGCGCACGCCCTGTTCGCGCGCGACGGCAAGCCGGTCAGCGTGATCCGCGACTCGGGCGGCTTCGTCACCCAGCGCGTGCTCGCCACCATCGTCAACATCGCCGCCGACATCTGCCAGCAGCGCGTCTGCACGCCGGCCGACCTCGAGACCGCGGTCACGCTCGGCCTGGGCTATCCGCTCGGGCCGCTGGCCCTGGGCGATCGCCATGGCCCGGCCAACGTGCTGGAAGTGCTGTTCAACCTGCAGACCGTCTACGGCGACCCGCGCTACCGCCCCAGCCCCTGGCTGCGCCGGCGCGGCGCGCTCGGGCTGTCGCTGCTGCATGAGGAAGACTGACCAGACGCCGGGCCCGGGAAGATGACCGCCGAACTGCGCAGCACCTTTGACGGCAGCACCATGGTGCTGACCATCGTCAACCCCGAGCACCGCAACGCGCTCGGGCCGGAAATCTATGCCGCCGGCGTGGAGGCGCTGAACGCCGCCGAAAGCAATCCGGAGGTTCGCTGCGTGGTGATCACCGGCGAAGGCAGCACCTTCTGCGCCGGCGGCAACCTGCAGCGCCTGCAAGCCAATCGACAGCAGGCGCCCGCGGTGCAGGCGCAGAGCATCGAGAACCTGCACACCTGGATCGAGGCCATCCGCGCCTTTCCCAAGCCCGTCATCGCGGCGGTCGAGGGCGCGGCCGCGGGGGCCGGTTTCTCGCTCGCCCTGGCCTGCGACCTGATCGTCGCGGCGCGCAATGCCCTGTTCGTCATGGCCTACAGCAGCGTGGCGCTGTCGCCCGACGGTGGCGCCAGCTGGCACCTGGTGCGCACCCTGCCGCGCCAGCTGGCGACCGAGCTGCTGCTGGGCGGCGAGCGCATCGGTGCCGAGCGCCTGCAGCAGCTGGGCGTGGTGGGCCGCGTGTGCGAGGCCGGCGAAGCGCTGGGCACGGCGCTGGCCTGGGCCGCGCAACTGGGCGCGCGCGCGCCCAATGCGCTGGCCAGCATCAAGGAGCTGATCGGCGAGGCCAGCGGCAACGACCTGCACCAGCAGCTGGCGCTCGAGCGCGACCACTTCGTGCGCAACCTGCACCACGCCAACGCCGGCATCGGCATCAACGCCTTCCTGAGCCGGCAGACGCCGCGCTACGAATAGCGCTGCCACGCCGACACGGCGCGGCATCGATCGGCCCGAATCGCGCCCAGCCTGCCGCGGCAGCGCCGGTCGCCAGAGTGACAATCAGGCCCACGCCAGTCACTGAAACGACAGCCCATGGACGAACCCATTCTTACCATCGAGGAACGCGAGGCGATCAATGCCGGTCGCTGGTTTTCCTCCCTCTCTCCTTCGCTGCGCCACGACATCCTCCGATGCGCCTTCGTCAAACGCTACCAGGACGGCGACCTGATCGCCGCCCGCGGCGACCCGCCCGAATGGTGGGTGGCCTGTGCCAGGGGCGCCGTGCGCGTGAGCTCGACCACGCTGTCGGGCAAGCAGATCACGCTCACCTACGTCGAGCCCGGAGTCTGGTTCGGCGACATTGCGATGTTCGACGGCGAGCGGCGCACGCACGACACCTATGCACATGGCGCGACCACGCTGCTGTGCGTGGCGCGGGCCGACTTTCACAAGGTGCTGGCACAGCACACCGAGCTCTACGAGGCCCTGCTGCGCCTGCACGCACGACGCCTGCGGCTGCTGTTCGACCAGGTCGAGGACCTCAGCACCCTGCCGCTGCGCGGCCGCCTGGCCAAGCAGCTCTCGCACCTGGCGCGCAGCTATGGCGCGCCCAGCCTGGCGACCGACGACGAGATCCGCATCTCGCTGCAGCTGGCGCAGGAGGAGCTGGCACAGCTGCTCGGCGCCTCGCGCCAGCGCGTCAACCAGGAGCTCAAGACCATGGAGCGCGAGGGCGTGCTGCGCGTCGAGCCCACGGGGCTGGTGATCCGCGACCGCGCGGCGCTGCTGCGCATCGGCCAGGGCGAGGAATGAGGGCGGCATGAGCAGCGAGAACAACCAGTTCAGCGGCACCCGGCCGGTGTCGGCCAAGCACGCCTTCGACGTCGCGGCGCTGGACCGCTGGCTGCAGCAGCACGTCGAGGGCTTTGCCGGCCCGCTCACGGTCGAGCTGTTCAAGGGTGGCCAGTCGAACCCGACCTACAAGCTGATCACGCCGGGCTGCACCTACGTCATGCGCGCCAAGCCCGGTCCCGTGGCCAAACTGCTGCCGTCGGCGCACGCCATCGAACGCGAGTTCGCCGTCATGACCGGCCTGGCCGGCAGCGACGTGCCGGTGGCCCGCATGCACGCGCTGTGCGAGGACGAATCGGTCATCGGCCGCGCCTTCTACATCATGGCCTACGTCGAAGGCCGCGTGCTGTGGGAGCAGTCGCTGCCCGGCCTGGACCCGGCCGGGCGTGCCGCCATCTACGACGAGATGAACCGCGTCATCGCCGCCCTGCACAAGGTCGACTACGCCAACCGCGGCCTGGCCGGCTACGGCAAGCCGGGCAACTACTTCGAGCGCCAGATCGGGCGCTGGAGCCGGCAATACCTGGCCTCGGTCACCCAGCCCATCCCCGAGATGGACCGCCTGATCGAGTGGCTGCCGGCCAGCATCCCGGCCAGCGCGCGCAGCGAGCTGACCAGCATCGTGCACGGCGACTACCGCCTCGACAACCTGATCTTCCACCCGACCGAGCCGCGCATCCTGGCGGTGCTGGACTGGGAGCTCTCGACACTCGGCCACCCGCTGGCCGACTTCAGCTACCACTGCATGAGCTGGCACATCCCGGCCAAGCTGTTTCGCGGCATCGGCGGGCTCGACCTGGCGGCGCTGGGCATCCCCAGCGAGGCCGACTACCTGCGCCGCTACTGCGAGCGCACCGGCTTTGCCACGCCCGAGCAGCTGGCGCCGGACTGGAACTTCTACCTCGCCTACAACATGTTCCGCATCGCCGCCATCCTGCAGGGCATCGCCAAGCGCGTCGAGGACGGCACCGCGGCCAGCGAGCAGGCCCGCAGCGCCGGCGCGCGCGCCCGCCCGATGGCCGAGCTGGCCTGGCAGTTCGCCCAGCGCTCCTGAGCAGCGCCGGCAGCCCACCGCTTTCAAGTTCGTGACAAGGAGAACCCGATGGACTTCGACTACAGCCCGAGGGTGAAGGAAATGCAGGCCCGGCTGCTGGCCTTCATGGACGCGCACATCTACCCGAACGAAATCGCGGTCGAGCGCGAGATCGCCGAGAACCGCGCCCGCGGCAACCCCTGGGTGCCCATCAAGCTGATCGAGCAGCTCAAGCCCAGGGCGCGCGAGCAGGGCTTGTGGAACCTGTTCCTGCCCAAGTCGCCGCGCGCGCCAGAGGGCCTGTCCAACCTGGAATACGCGCCGCTGTCCGAGATCATGGGGCGCGTCTACTGGGCTTCGGAAGTGTTCAACTGCTCGGCGCCCGACACCGGCAACATGGAGACCCTCGAGCGCTACGGCTCCGAGGCCAACAAGGACGAATGGCTGGAGCCGCTGCTGCGCGGCGAGATCCGCTCCGCCTTCCTGATGACCGAGC
>CAYRHV010000250.1:0-4002 GCA_964424045.1 uncultured Ottowia sp.
CCCAGCAGCTTGGCCGACTTGTCGAAGGCCTCGCCCGCGGCGTCGTCGATGGTCTCGCCCAGCAGCGCGTAGCGCCCCACGCCCTCGACCTGCATGAGCTGGGTATGGCCGCCGCTGACCAGCAGCGCGATGAAGGGAAATTCGGGTGGATCGGCGCTCAGGAACGGCGACAGCAGGTGCCCTTCGAGGTGGTGCACGCCCAGCACCGGACGCTCCAGGGCCGCGGCCAGCGCGCAGGCAATGCCGGCACCCACCAGCAATGCACCGGCCAGGCCCGGCCCGCGCGTGTAGGCCACCACGTCGACCTGCTCCAGCGTTTGGCCGGCCTCGGCCAGCACCTGGCGCGTCAGCGGCAGCACGCGCCGGATGTGGTCGCGGCTGGCCAGCTCCGGCACCACCCCGCCGTAGTCGGCGTGCATGGCGACCTGGCTGTGCAAGGCCTGCGCCAGCAGGCGCGGCACGGCCTGGCCCGGCGTGCCCTCGACGAGCGCGACGCCGGTTTCATCACACGAGGACTCGATGCCCAGGACCAGAAGCGACATGCGCCCGCATTATCCGCGCCCCGCAGCGCGAGCCGCCGGGACACGCGGGCGCGTGCCTCAGGCCAGGTTGCCGGCGATGTAGCTTTCCAGCTGCTCGATGTGGAAGCGCTGCTCTTCCAGCTTGGCCTTGACCAGGTCGCCGATGGACACCAGGCCGATCACGGCACCGGCATCGACCACCGGCAGGTGGCGCACGCGGGCCTTGGTCATGATGTCCATGCACTCCTCGACCATCTGGTTCGGCCCCACCACGTAGAGCCGCGCCGTCATCACGTCGGCCAGCAGGGCATCGGCCGAGGACAGGCCCTTGAGCACGATCCGGCGCGCGTAGTCACGCTCGGTGAAGATTCCCAGCAGGGCCTCGCCCTGCATGATCAGCACCGAGCCGATTTCCAGGTCGGCCATCTTCTGCAGGGCGTCGCGCACCGTGGCCGTGGGCGGCAGTGATGCCATCGGCGCCTGCTTCTTGGAGGCCAGGACGTGGGCGATGTTGTTCACGACAGTCTCCTTCACCTTCCATCCATCGTTCTTGCCGCATCCTGCCAGAAGCTGGCGCAATGCGCCAGTCCGAACGGTTTGCGAATGTCACAGGGCGACCCGCGGCCCGGTTTCAGAAATCCATCACCAGCGAGAAGTAGGCGCTGCGCCCAGGCTGGGTGTAGGCGTCGCGGATCGACGAGGTCCCGGCGACGCCATAGACGCTGGGCCAGAGCCAGTATTTGCGGTTCGTCAGGTTGCGCACGCCCAGGTTCAGGCGCACGTCCCTGCGCGGGCGCCACTGCAGGCCGACGTCCAGCGTGGTCGCCGAAGGCGGCGCGAACTGGATGCCGTCGCGTGCATTCATGATGGCGGCGGTGTCGATGTCACCCGCCTTCTTGGCCCGGTAGTGGCGGGCGTCGGCGTACAGGCTCCACTGGACCGTGTCGTAACGCAGCCCGACGTTCAGCTGGGCCGGATCGATGGAATTGAGCGGCTTGCCACTGCTGCGGTCGGTGCCACGCGCCATGCCCCAGGCGAAGGTGGTGGCGAGCCGGCCACCCGCGACCCGCCCCCAGTCGTAGCGCCCCTTGAGCTCGAAGCCGTGGATGCGCGCCCGCCCGATGTTGACGGCCTGGAACAGACGGTTGAGGCCGACCTGCTCGACGAACTCGGCGTCCGCGATCAGGTTGCGGTAGTGATTGCTGAAGGCGGAGACGTCCAGGCTCAGGCGCTCCATGCGACCGCGCAGGCCGATCTCCAGGCCCCGGCTCTTCTCCGGCTTGAGATTCGGATTGGGCTGGATCAGGACATGGATCGGCGGCCCGACCGGCGACGGTGCCATGGCCTCGAAATGGTCGTTCAGTTGCCCGGCCTCGGGCGGGCGATAGCCGGTCGCGAGCTGGCCGTGGACGCTCCAGGCCGGCGTGATGCGGTACTGCACGCCCAGCTTGGGCGACAGCGCCGAACCCGAGAGCGAGCGCCCCGGCTGGCTGGCCGGCGGGTAATAGCCGTCCTGGCTGGTGACCTTGATGGAGAAGTGATCCAGCCGCAGACCGGGCGTGAAGGTCCAGTCGCCCAGGATCGACTCGCCCTGGACATAGAACGCGCTGGAGGTCTCGCGCGTGTCCGGAAAGCGCTTCAGCGGGAAGGTCTCGGGCGGCAGCGGCGCCACCCCGTCGTACAGGTTGCCGATGCGGTTGCGCACGTGGTCGAAGCCGTAGGTGATGCGGTGTGCCGCCGCCTGCGTGCGCACCAGCTTGTCGACCCGCACGCCGGCCTGCCAGGCGTGCTCGTCGTAGCGGTTGTCGCGCACCCGGTGCACGCCGCTGAACAGGTCGCTGGTGCCGTAGCGGTGCGACGAGGCGCGCTGCCAGGCCAGCAGGGCGCGCACGCTGTCGGCCCAGCCGGCATTCAGCTCGAAGCGGCCGTCCCAGGCCAGGCGATCGCGCTGGCCCGAATACGCGGTCTGCTCGTCCAGCACGTCGCCGGGCGCCGCCGGCACCGGAGCGCGGCTGGACCACAGGTCGACGTCGGACTTGCGCTGGGTGTGCTCGAAGCTCAGCACGTGGCGCTGCGCTGCGCTGGGCGTCAGCACCAGCTTGCCGAGCACGGCCTGGTCGCGAGCGCGTTCCGGGTTGGGAATGGTGCGGTTGGCGTTCGGTTCCCGATTGAAGCCCCGGGTCTCCATGCCGTGCGCCCGGCGACCGGTGGCCGTCAGCATCCAGCGCGCGTTGTCGCTGGCCTGTCCGGCCACGGTGGCCGCCAGGCTGAAGCCGCGGTCCTCCTGGCTCCAGCCGGTCGAGACCCGGCCGCCGACGCGCCTGGCCGGCTCGCCGTCGGCACGGCGCAGGAAGTCCCAGGGATCCCAGGTCACGAAATTCACCACCCCGGCCATGCCGTCGGAGCCGTAGAGTGCCGAGGCCGGGCCGCGAATCAGCTCGATGCGCTTGAACAGCTCAAGCGACAGGTATTCGCGGTCGAAGATCGCCGAGCGCGACACATAGCTGCGCGGCATGCGCACGCCGTCGACGGTCATCAACACCCGGTTGCCGCCCAGGCCGCGGATGTTGATGCCGGTGTTGCCGTCGCGCGCGAAGGCCGAGGAGCCGGCGCCGACGGCCAGCCGCGCCGGCGTGCTGCGCACCGAGGCATTGGGCAGGTCCTGCAGCGCACGCCCCAGCGTCTCGTTCTGGCGGTCGGTCCAGCGGTCGCTGCCGATCACGTCGAAGGACAGCGGCAACTCGTCGGCCAGTTCGTGGTCGCCGGCGCCGCTGACCACCACCTCGGGCAGGGTGGTGCCGTTGCCGGTCTGGGCCTGGGCCATGGAAAGCGGCAGGAGGGACAGCGCCAGGGCCAGTGCCAGGCTGGAGAGGCGCGGCGCGGGACCGCCGGGCGGCCAATCGGGAGCAGATCGCTGGTGAGTCACGGACAGCATGCGGGCGATGGAACAACGCGCCTGGAATTGAAATTGAAACAGGAGGAAAAAGGGTGCGCCGCGATTATTCGCCAAAACAACAGGGGCCCGCAGCCGCCGGTCATCGAAACACCTCGTTTTGCTCTGGATCAATAAAGACCACGAAGACAATATGAACAATAAGGGAAAACCCCCCGTCGGCCCCTGGCGTCGCAGCCCCCGGCGGGAAGTTCTGAACCGGGGTCTATTCCACGGGCTGCGGCAGTTGAAGGAGCCAACTCATGAAAATCCGCAAGCTGGCAAGCCTCGTGGCGCTGGCCTTGACCTCTCTGGCCCTGACCGCCGCGGCGCAGCAAGGGGGCACACCGGCCAAGCCCGGTGAGCCCACCACCGCGACCACGAGTCCCGAGGCACAGTTCCGCGGCGCGCCGTATTCGATGACCGGCCAGGAAATGCACCGTGCCGACGATCCGAAGATGCCGGCCATGACGCAGGAGGAGTTCGACCGCGCACGCCAGATCTACTTCGAGCGCTGCGCCGGCTGCCACGGCGTGCTGCGCAAGGGCG
>CAYRHV010000251.1:0-3980 GCA_964424045.1 uncultured Ottowia sp.
GTCATTTTGCAAGCGGAGCCGCACGAATCATTTGGGCGCCATGCGGATCGCGCCGTCCAGGCGGATCACCTCGCCGTTCAGCATGTCGTTCTCGATGATCTGGCGCACCAGCTTGGCGTAGTCCTCGGGCCGGCCCAGGCGGCTCGGGAAGGGCACGCTGGCGGCCAGCGCGTCCTGCAATTCCTGCGGCATGCCGAACAGCATCGGCGTGCCGAAGATGCCGGGTGCGATCGTCATGTTGCGGATGCCGTCGCGCGCCAGGTCGCGCGCGATCGGCAGCGTCATGCCGACCACGCCGCCCTTGCTGGCCGAATACGCCGCCTGGCCGATCTGGCCGTCGTAGGCGGCGACGCTGGCGGTGCTGATCAGCACGCCACGCTCGCCCGTGTCCTCGGGCTCGTTCCTGCTCATGGCCTCGGCCGCCAGGCGAATCATGTTGAAGGTGCCGACCAGATTGACCATGATGGTCTTCGTGTAGACGTCGAGCCGGTGCGGCCCCTTCTTGCCGATGGTCTTCTCGGCCGGCGCGATGCCGGCGCAGTTGACCAGGCCCATCAGCTTGCCCATCGACGTCGCCTGGGCCACTGCGGCCTGGCCGTCGGCTTCGCTGCTGACGTCGCACTTCACGAAGGCGCCGCCGATCTCGCGCGCCACGGCCTCGCCGCGCTCGGCCTGCATGTCGGCGATCATCACCTTGCCGCCGGCCGCGGCCAGCATGCGCGCCGTGCCTTCGCCCAGGCCCGAGGCGCCGCCGGTGACGATGAATACCTTGTCCTTGATCTGCATAGGGAGGCTCCTTTGCCGTGGGTTCGTGCGTCGCGCCGGGCCTGCGCCCGGAGGGGAGGGTGAATGAGATTCTATGGGGCGAGTCAGAACACCAGCGCGCACCAGTGGCGATCGATGGCACGCGCCATGAACTGCACGGCGCCGCCGTGGCCGCTGCATTCGGGGATCAGTGTCGTGTTGCCCAGTCCCTGCGCCTGCAGGGCGTCGCTGCAGGCATACAGGCGCACGCCGAAGGCGACCGCCTCACGCAGGTTGTCGCCGATGGTCTTGTCCACGTGGGGGCTGGCGCACAGGCGGTCGGCCACGCCCGGCACCAGCAGGTGGACGCTGGCGGCGCTGAAGTAGAGCTCGACCGGCACTTCCATCGCCGCCGCCGCGGCGGCGTGGAAGAAGGGCGTTGCCAGGCGCTCGGGCTGCCTCGCGTCGGCGGCCCAGAGCAGGATGGCGACGCCGCTCACGCCGTGTTCGACGAAGCTCATGGCGCGGGTGGCGTGTGTTGCCAGGTGGTGGCCGGCACCAGCTCGTGCCGGCGCGCCTGCGCTTCCTCGGCCGTGGCGGCCTGCGCCGCCGCGCCGGTGAGCAGGGCCGGGCGATCGGCCTCGAAGTCGGCGAGCCGCAGGCGTGCGATCCAGCCGGCGCCGAAGGGGTCGCGATGCACCAGCTGCGGTCGTTCCTCCAGCGCCGGGTTGCCCTCGATCACGGTGCCGCTGATGGCGGTCTTCACCGGCACGATGGCCTTGGCGAGTTCGACCACGGCCACCGTCTCGCCCTGCGTCAGCACGGTGCCCGGGCGCTTGGGCCGGCACATGTAGATCTCGCCCGACAGCTGGATCCCCAGCTGCGTGATGCCCACCGTGGCCGTGCCGTCGCCCTCCAGCCGCGCCCAGACCTGGTGCGCCAGCAGGTAGTGCAGCTCGGGCGGACAGGCGGGCGAGGGCGCCGGTGTGTTCATCGTCGCAGGCTCATGTGGCGGAAGGAAATGGGAGTCGAACCCACCCGGCGACGCTTGGCGCCACCCACCGGGTTTGAAGCCCGGCCGACCCACCGGGATCGTGTTCCTTCCTGAAATCTGGCTGCCCCCCGAGGCGCACAGACCGATGGCCGGCGCAGGCCCGGCCATGGCGTTTGCTGGCATGGCCTGCCTTGAAGCGAGCCATTCGTTGCGGCATGGGAGGAGGCGACATCATGACTCAACCTGGAAATCGCAGTTGGATGTGCGCGTCAGCGCTGCGCTGGCGGATGCCCGGCGTGCCCACCCAACCGATGAGTGCAGGCGAAGGCGAGACGGTCGGTGTCCATGCAGGCTTCGAGATGTTCACGAGCGATCAGCTGCGGCTTCCAGGTTCAAAGATCTCCGTATCAGCGCGCAGCAGGTGGGCATCGCCCACGCGTCGCGTCAATCCGACACGGTCGAAGTATTCCAGAATCTGGATGGCCCGCTTGCGGCCCAGGTTGGTGGCGTCGCGCAGCTCGGCCGCGCGCACCGCGCCGTCGCGCTCGGCCGCGATCTGGCGCGTGAGTTCGGCCAGCCGCTGCACCACCTCGGGCGCGAAGAACAGGTCCTTGACGATCTGGTGCAGCTCGCCGCGGCGTGCCAGCCGCGCCAGCGTGGTGCGCACCAGCGGTTCGGGCTCGCCGCTGTCACGCGCCAGGTCGCGTGCCCAGGCGCCCTGGTAGCCGGCCGTGGCCAGCAGGGGCGCTGCCTTTTGCGCGATGCGCAGCTCGGTGGCCGACAGTTGCACGCCGTGTTCGGGCCGGTGCACGACCGGGCCGTGCAGCATCACGGCGCCGCTGCTTGCGAGCTGCGCCAGCAGCGCCTGCCACAGCGCGGGCGCCAGGCGCGGCACGGCCAGGCGCCGCAGGCGCGCGCTGTCCGGTCCGAGCTCGTCGGGTTGGCGTTCGTGGAATCGGGCCAGCGCCTCCAGCACCTGTTGCTCCAGGGTGGCGGCATGGCCGGCGTCGATGGCCCAGCGCGCGGCGCCCTGGGGGCTGCCGTCGGTGAGCACCTCCGACGGCAGCGTGTCGGACGGCAGGGCCTGCAGGCCCTGGCCGGCGCCGAAGCGCTGCAGGTCGAGCCCGTGGGGGGCGGCCAGCAGCAGGCCGCGCAGGCGGGCACCGAGGTCGGCTGCCTCGAGTGCCGCCAGTTCGGCCAGGCGCTGGCTGGTGCGGCGGTAGCGCGTCGGCGCATGCGGGTCCAGCACCACGCCGCCGGCCAGGGTGCGGCTGGCGGCAGCGTCGCGCAGCAGCAGGCGCTCGCCGTGCCAGGCGCCGATGGGTCGGGCGCACACCAGCTGCACCAGCGCCGAGGCGCCGGGAGCGAGGGACGGCGCGTCAAGCAGGGCGACCGTGGCGTTCACGCGCTCGGCACCCAGGTGCAACTGCACGTGGGTCCCGGAGACCAGGGGTCGCGACTCACCGTGCCACAGGGTGAGGCGGGCGTCGAAGCGGCTGCTGGCAAAGGCCAGCGCCGGGTGGGTCAGCCACTGGCCGCGTTCGACCTCGTCGCGTCCCAGCCCGACCAGGGCGACGGCGCAGCGCTGGCCGGCCCAGGCTTCCTGCACCGCCTGGTTCTGTGCGTGCAGGCTGCGCACGCGCGCGCGCCGCTCGTTGCCGCGCGGCGCGGGCGTGAGGGCCAGCTCGTCGCCGACGCGCACGCGGCCGGCGTGGATCGTCCCGGTGACGACGGTGCCGGCCCCCGGCAGGCTGAAGGCGCGGTCGATGGCGAGGCGAAAGGCACGCGGGTCGGGCGCGGCACCGGCGTGCTGCTCCAGGGCGCGTGCGGCCTCGAACAGGTGGGCGCGCAGCGTGTCGATGCCGTCTCCGGTGAGGGCGGAAACGGCAAACACCGGCGCGCCGTCCAGGCGGGTGTCGGCGAGCATCTGCCTGACCTCGGCCTGCAGCGCTTCGATCCGCTCCGGCAGGGCGCGATCGCACTTGGTGATGACCACGGCGCCGCGTTCGACGCCGAGCAGCGACAGCACTGCCAGATGTTCGCGCGTCTGCGGCATCGGGCCGTCGTCGGCGGCCACCAGCAGCAGGGCGTGGTCGATGCCGCTGGCACCGGCCACCATGGTGTGCACCAGGCGCTCGTGACCGGGCACGTCGACGATGCCGATGCGCGTGCCATCGGGGCCGTCGAGGAAGGCATAGCCGAGGTCGATGCTGATGCCGCGCTTCTTCTCCTCCGGCAGGCG
>CAYRHV010000252.1:0-1778 GCA_964424045.1 uncultured Ottowia sp.
TCCTGCTGCCCGCCGTCCTCAGCTGCCTGATCGTCGGCGTGATCGATGGCGACACCCTGACCGCGCGCTGCGACACGCCCGGCGTGGAGCAGCCCTACCAGCAGGAGCGCGTGCGCCTGACCGGCATCGACGCGCCCGAGCGCGGCCAGGCCTTTTCCAGCCGCTCGCGCCAGGCCATGTCGGACCTGGCCTACGGCAAGCCGGCCCGGCTCGACTGCGGCAAGCGCGACCGCTACCAGCGCCTGGTGTGCGACGTCTACGTCGCGCCCAGGGCGCGACCGGATGGCCCGCCGTCGGTGGATGTGGGCCTGGCATTGGTGCAGCAGGGCCTGGCCTGGTGGTACCGCGCCTACAGCCACGAGCAGACCGCGGCCCAGCGCGTACGCTACGAGCGCGCCGAAACCCAGGCCCGCAGCCAGGGCGTCGGGCTGTGGCAAGACCCGGACCCGACCCCGCCCTGGGACTATCGGCGCCGGCCGAAGGCGTCCTGGCGCTGAGCTGGCGCGGTTCCTGGCCCCTGCAGCTTCGCCAGCAGCCGGTGTCGGCGCCCTTTCGGCCGCGATCAGGGTTTGTGACTAGACGGCGCTCAGTATGATTTTGCAAGCATTGCACCACCTATTTCGCTCGGAGGGAGCCCGTCATGAAATCCTGTTTACTCGCCCTGGTCCTGCTGCTGGGCCTGAACCTTGCTGGCCAGGCCCAGGCACAGACCATCGATCCCGGCCTGTGGGAGCTCAAGAACGACGTGCGCATGCCGGATCGACCCGAGTTCGCGGCGCAGATGGCGCAGATGCGCGAGCAGATGAAGAACCTGCCGCCCGAGGCGCGCAAGATGATGGAGCAGCAGATGGCCGGCATGGGCGTGGCGCTGGGCGGGGACGGCGCGATCCGCCGCTGCGTCAGTCCGGAGGAAGCGAAGAGCGACGTGATCCGTGAAGGCTACACGGAAGACAACTGCACCTACACCCAGGTCAGCCGCAGCGGCAACGTCTGGCGCGGCACCCTGGTGTGCACGAACTCACAGAGCCAGGGCGAGTTCATGGTCACCCTGCACGACAGCAGGCACTACACCATGGAGGCCAGGATGACCGGCCAGGACGAGGGCCGTCCGACGCGCATGGAGATGACGGTCGATGCGCGCTTCGTCTCCGCGGATTGCGGCGCGCTGGCCGGCAAGCCCGCCAGGCGCTGAAGCCAGGGGCCTGCCAGTCGGGGCCGGACGCGCCCCGCGACGGCGGTTCGAGGCCAGAATGCGGATCCAGCATGTCTGCATCCGCTTCACCATCCGATTCCAGGCGCCTGTTCACGGCGCTGGTGCCACCGCCCGAGGCCTGCGCCGCCATCGACGCCGAGCGCCGGCGCTGGACCGGCCTGCCGCGCCGCCTGCGTCCGGCGCCCGATCGCATGCACGTGACGCTGCAGTTCCACGATTCGGTCGCGGCCGCACGGGCCGAGGCCTGGCAGGCCGCGCTGGCGACGCTGGACTTCGAGCCGTTCGAGATCGCGCTGGTGCGCGCCGAGCTCTGGCACGCGCCGCGCGGCACCATCGCCGTACTGCGCACGGGGCCGAGCGAGGCCCTTGCGGCGCTGCAGCAGCGCACCGCCGAACTGGCCGAGCAGGCCGGGCTGCCGCGCGAGCGGCGCCCCTACAAGGGCCACCTGACCGCACTGCGCCAGGCCGAGCGCGTGGTGCCGCAGCGGCTGGCGGCGCCGATCGTCTGGCGGGTGAGCCAGCTGGCCCTGGTCTGGTCCGACCTGCAGGCCGAGCCGCCGTGCTA
>CAYRHV010000252.1:1878-3966 GCA_964424045.1 uncultured Ottowia sp.
GGTTCAGAACGACGGCGGCACGTGCCGCGGGTCGAGCTTCACGTCGATCAGCAGCGGGCCCTGGCGCGAGCGCCCGGCGATCGCGCTGCGCACGGCCTGCAGGTCGTCCAGTCGGCGCACGGTCAGCCCCTGGCCGCCCAGGGCCTGCGCCACCGGCGCGAAGTCGGGCCAGTCGAACAGGGCGATCGAAGGATCCATGCCGCGCGCCGTGAACTGCACGTATTCGGCGCCGTAGCTGCCGTCGTTGAGCAGCAGCACGATCAGGTCCAGGCCGTGTCGCACGGCGGTGTTGAACTCGGCCAGGCCGCCCAGCATGAAGCCGCCGTCGCCCACCACCACCACGGTGGGCCGGTCGGGCGCGGCCTTGGCGGCGCCGATGCCCTGTGGCAGCCCCATGCCGATGGCACCGAACAGGGTGGTGTGCACGAAGTAGCGTGGCTCGGCGACGCGGAAGGCGTCCCAGGCGTGCGCCATGTGGCGGCCGCCGTCGGTGACCAGGGCGCAGTCGCCGTCGATCATGGTGCTGACCGCCTGCAGCACCTCGTGGATGTTGAGCCGGCTCGCCGTCGACGGATCGCGGATCGGCCGTGGCCGCGCGATGGCTGCAGCCGCCTCGCGCACGCGCGGTTCGCTGGCAAAGCCCGAGGGCGTGATCTCGGCCTCGTCCAGCCAGTAGACCATGCGCTCGGCCGTCGAGGCGCAGTCGCCCAGCACGTTGGCATCGGCCACCAGGTGCTTGCCGAACTCCTGCGGGTCGTCGTTGACGAAGACGACGCGCTTGTCCTTCACCAGTGAGCCCAGGGCGGTGGTGATGAAGTTCAGGCTGGCGCCGAAGGTGACGATGCAGTCGGCGACGCCGATCGGATCGAGCGCTTCCTCGCGCGCCGAAATGCCCAGAATGCCCAGGTTCAGCGGGTCGCCGTCGAACAGGTCCTTGGCGCGCAGCGTGGTCAGCAGCGGCGCGTCGAGCCGGCGCGCCAGCTGCAGCACGGCGTCGCGCGCGCCGGCCTTGACCACGCCCTGGCCGGCCAGGAGCACCGGCCGCCGGGCGGTGGCGATCATGCCGATGGCGGCGTCCAGCTCGTCGCTGTCCGCCACCCGGCTCACGCGCCGCGGCTGCACCAGGCGCGTGTGGCGCGGCGGCACGGTGTCGTCCCACTGGAAGTTGTGCGGCGGCATGTTGAACACCACCGGGCGCTGTTCGACCACGGCGCGGCGAAAAGCGTTGACCAGGTCGTCGGCCACGCTTTCCAGGCTGCTCGCGCCTTCGAAGCCGGCGCCGGTGGCCGCCACCAGCTCCTGGTGGCGCGCCTTCTGGAAGTGGTATTTCTGCGCCGACGGCGCATCGCCCGTGACCAGCACCAGCGAGCTGCGCGCCTTCACGCCCTCGACCAGCGCCGTCATGGTGTTGGTCAGGCCGGGCCCGCAGGTCACGGTGGCGACGCCGACGCGGCCCGACACCGAGGCGTAGCCCAGCGCCATCAGCACGGCGCCCATCTCGTTGGCCGCGCCCACGTAGTCGCCGCCGGCGCGGATGTAGTGGTCGACGACGAACAGGTTGGCGTCCCCGATCAGGCCGAACAGGGTGTCCACGCCCAGGTCCCGGAGCGTTTGCGCGACGGCTTCGTTGATCTTCATGGGGGCTCCGTCCTTGTGCTGGGGTGGCGCGCAGCGCGTGGATCGATCTTAGCCATGCGCCTGACCGCAGACCTGAAAGGCATCCACGGCGCAGGGCCTTTGACTAGAATTGATAGATTCCCCTGTCTGCCAGGCTAGGAGCCGATCCCCAGGCGGGTGCACTGCCTTGCGCACGCACCGGTCGGGCGCCGGCAGGCCTCGAACCGATTCGCCCTGCCGCGGCACCCGTGCCGGCACGCCGCCTGCGTGCACGGGCCGGGCAGGAGCGAGCAACCGAACCCCGACATGACCCAGCCCAAGCCGCCCACCACCGTCGCCGAAATTCGCCAGAGCTTTCTGGATTTCTTTGTCGGCAAGGGCCACACCGTCGTGCCTTCCAGCCCGCTGGTGCCCGCCAACGACCCGACGCTGATGTTCACCAACAGCGGCATGGTGCAGTTCAAGGACGTG
>CAYRHV010000253.1:0-3943 GCA_964424045.1 uncultured Ottowia sp.
CGGTCCGGCCCGAGGACCTGGCGATCCTGGTCTACACCTCGGGCACCACCGGCAAACCCAAGGGCGCGATGCACACGCACGCCGGGCTGGTCTACACCGCGCGCGGCTACAACACCCTGATCGCGCGCGGCGAAACCGACGAATGCATGGCCTTCCTGCCGCTGTGCCACATCGCCGAGCGCATGGGCGGCGAGTACTACGCGCTCTACACGGGCTCGCGGCTGAACTTCGTCGAGAACCCCGACACCGTGCCCGAGAACGTGCGCGAGATCGCGCCCACGGTGTTCGTCGCCGTGCCGCGCGTGTGGGAGAAGTTCTATTCCGGCGTCACCATCGCGCTGAAGGAAAGCACGCGGCTGCAGCAGGCGATCTATGCCTGGGCCATCGGCGTCGGGCGCCGCATCGCCGACCTCGTGCTGGCCGGCCAGCCGGTGCCCGGATCGCTGAAGCTGCGCTTTCGCCTGGCGCGCTGGCTGGCGCTGGACAACGTGCGCAAGCTGATCGGCATCCACCGCGCGCGCTACCTGGTCACGGGCGCGGCGCCGATCTCGCCCGAGCTGATCCGGTGGTACCTGTCGCTGGGCGTGCCGATGCTCGAGGTCTGGGGCATGACGGAAACCTGCGGCGCCTCCACCGGCATGCCGGTCGATCGCATCAAGCCGGGCTCGATCGGGCCGGCGGCCGACTTCAACCAGATCCGGCTCGACCCCGAGACCGGCGAGATCCAGGTGAAGGGGCCGAACGTGTTCGCCGGCTACCTGAACCTGCCCGAGAAAACGGCCGAAACCTTCACCGCCGACGGCTGGCTGCGCACCGGCGACGTCGGCACGGTGGACGAGGACGGGTTCTTCCGCATCACCGACCGCATGAAGGACATCATCATCACCGCGGGCGGCAAGAACATCACGCCCAGCGAGATCGAGAACGAGCTCAAGTTCAGCCCCTACATCACCGACGCGATCGTCATCGGCGACCAGCGGCCGTACCTCACCACCATCGTCATGATCGACCAGGAGAACGTCGAGAAATACGCGCAGGATCACGACGTGCCGTTCTCCAATTACGCCAGCCTGACGCGCGCGCCCGAGGTGCAGGCGCTGATCCAGGGCGTGATCGACGAGGTCAACCAGAAGTTCGCGCGCGTCGAGCAGATCAAGAAGTTCTACCTGCTGGAAAACCAGCTCACCGCCGAGGACGAGGAGCTCACGCCCACCATGAAGCTCAAGCGCCGGCTGGTCGAAAGCAAGTATGCGGCCCGGATCGAGGCCATGTACCAGAACTGAACCCCGCACCGATTTCATTCATCCAACCCCCAAGGAGAGCCCCGATGACACTGCGAACCACTGTTCTGGCCGGCCTGCTCGGCCTGGCCCTGGCGACACCCGCGTTCGCGCAGTCGCAGGGCGTCGGCAAGGCCGAACTCGTGGTCGGCACCATCCAGGATCTGTCCGGCCCGGCGGCCGGCCTGTCCAAGCCGGCGCTCGAAGGCATGCAGCTGCGCGTGGACGAGATCAACGAGCAGGGCGGCATCAACGGCCGCAAGCTGGTGCTCAAGGTCGAGGACTCGGGCTACGACCCCAAGCGCGCGGTGCTGGCGGCGCAGAAGCTGGTCGACCAGGACAAGGTCTTCGCCATGATCGGCCACCTGGGCACGCCGCAGAACATCGCCACCTTCCCGGTGCTGTTTCGCAAGAACGTGATCAGCTTCTTCCCGCTCAGCGCCGGGCGCCAGATGTATGAGCCGCTGAACCGCCTGACCTATTCGTTCATCGCGCCCTACTACGACCAGATGCGCATCGCCGCACCCCGGCTGGCACGCGAAAAGGGCGCCAGCAGGGCCTGCGCCATCTACCAGGACGACGACTTCGGCCACGAGGTGCTCAAGGGCGCCGAGGACGGCCTGAAGACCGCCGGTCTGGCGCTGGTCGAGAAAACCAGCTACAAGCGCGGCGCCACCGATTTCTCCTCGCAGGTGGCGAAGATGAAGGCCGCCGACTGCGACTTCGTGGTGCTGGGCACCATCATCCGCGAGACGGTGGGCACGGTGGCCACCGCGCGCAAGTCGGGCTTCAACCCGACCTTCCTGGCGTCGGCGGCGGCCTACATCAACGCCGTGCCCAAGCTCGGCGGCGCAGCGATGGAAGGCCTTTACATCGCCATGACGGCGCAGGCGCCCTACACCGACTCCAGCGAGCAGCCGATCCGCTTCTGGGCCAACAAGTACAAGACCAAGTTCGACAAGGATCCCGACACCTTCTCCGTGATCGGCTACTCGATCATGGACGCCTTCATCCGGGCGGCGCAGAAGACCGGTGCCAACCTGAGCACCGACAGCTTCATCCGCACCATGGAAGGCATGCACTTCCCGACCGACATCTTCGGCAATCCGGAGATGAACTTCTCGGCCACCCAGCACCTGGGCAGCGGCGCCGCGCGCCTGTCGCAGGTGCAGAACGGCCAGTGGGTCGTGGTTTCCGACTACTTCCACTGACCCTAAATCCGGCAGTTGACCGCTTGTGAACTTGTCTAAAGCCGCATGATGAACATTGAGCTTGGCTGTTTTGATCGCGCTCACCGGTTGGGTGAGCGCGCTATGCACCCGCCAGCACCGCCCTCACCGCGCCATGCGGCGTTGCTCGTCGTGGCGCACACCAGTGCGCGGCCTCCTCGCGCCTTGCCTGGCACGCCGATAGCGACACTGGCGGGCGCATCCAACTGCCGGATTTAGGCTGACCCTCGACCGATTTTCCCCAGGCTTTTCATTCAGGAGACAGACCATGAAACAACGCCTCGCCTTCACCGCCCTCGCCGCCTGCGCGCTCGCCCTGGGCGCGCCCGCCATGGCGCAGCAGGGGGTCGCCAAGGACAGCATCACCATTGCCACCATCCAGGACCTGTCGGGGCCGCTGGCGGGCTTTGGCAAGCAGGCGCGCAACGGCATGCAGCTGCGCGTGGACGAGATCAACGAGCAGGGCGGCATCAACGGCCGCAAGCTGGTGCTCAAGGTCGAGGACTCGGGCTACGACCCCAAGCGCGCGGTGCTGGCGGCGCAGAAGCTGGTCAACCAGGACAAGGTCTTCGCCATCGTCGGGCACATTGGCACGGCCGCCAACGTGGCCACCTTCCCGGTGCTGTTTCCCAAGAAGGTGATCAACTTCTACCCGCTCACCGGCGCGCGCGAGATGTTCGAGGAGCCCAACCGCCACTACAAGTTCGCCTTCAGCGTGCCCTACTACGACCAGGCGCGCACCGCCACGCCGCGGCTGGTGAAGGAAAAGGGCGCGAGCAAGGTGTGCGCGATCCACCAGGACGACGAGTTCGGCCTGGAGGTGCTGCGCGGCGCCGAGGAGGGCCTGAAGACCATCGGCATGACCATGACCGAGAAGACCAGCTACAAGCGCGGCGCCACCGACTTCTCCTCGCAGGTCGCCAAGATGAAGGCCGCCGGCTGCGACTTCGTCGTCCTGGGCACGGTGATCCGCGAGACTGTCGGCACCATCGCCGAGGCGCGCAAGACCGGCTTCGACCCGACCTTCCTGGGCACCACCGCCGCCTACACCGACCTGATCCACAAGCTGGGCGGCAAGGCCATGGACGGCCTCTACGCCACCATGGCGGTGCAGGTGCCGTATCTGGACGAGGCCTCGCAGCCGATCCGCTTCTGGGCCAACAAGTACAAGACCAAGTTCAATGAAGACCCGGGCGTGTTCTCGGTTTACGGCTACGAGATCATGGACAACTTCATCCAGGGCGCGCAGCGCGCCGGCGCCGGCCTGACGCCGGAGAGCTTCATCAACGCCATGACCAGCGCGCCGATCGAGCCCGACATGTTCGGCAGCGACACGCTGACCTACAGCGCCACCAACCGCCTGGGAACCGAGCGCTCGCGCCTGTCACAGATCCAGGACGGCCGCTGGAAGCCGGTGAGCGACTACTTCAAGTA
>CAYRHV010000254.1:0-3924 GCA_964424045.1 uncultured Ottowia sp.
CAATCCCCTACTCAGTCCCCCGCACCACCAGCATCGCGGTCTCGGTGTGCATCATCACGTTCTGCGTCACGCTGCCCAGCACCAGCCGCCGCAGCCCGCGCCGGCCGTGCGAGCCGATCACGATCAGGCTCGCGTTCGTGCTTTCCACCGTGTCCAGGATGCCGCGCCAGGGCGCCTCGGCCACAACGGTTCGGGTTTCGGCGGTCACGCCCTCGGCCGCGAAGCGCTTGGCCGCCTCTTCCAGGGCGCTCGCGGCCTCGGCGTATTCCGGGTCTTCCACCGGCGTCGGCCCGTAGGCGCGCGCGGCGCTCAGGTAATCGGCCAGCCGGCTGTCGGGCTCGGACGTTGGCCCCTCAATGACGTAGATCACCGTCACCGTGCTGCCGAACGCCCTGGCCAGCGGCACTGCCGCGTCCACCGCCGCCAGCGAGGTCGGCGAGCCGTCAATCGGGACCACAAGATGCTTGTAGAGCATGAGAAATCCTTCCGTAAAAACCCGTTCGGAGACTGTCTGCCGGCCGCCCTCAGTGCCCGCCGCCGCCGCTGCCGGCGTTGGCGATCGGCTCGCCGCTGACGTCCAGGTATTCCAGCCCCTTGGGTGAAATCAGCCAATACAGGATGGCGGCGACGACCGCGCCCACGATCCAGGAGAAGTTCGAGATTTCTCCCGGCATCTGGCTCAGCACGATGCCGACGATGGCCGACGGCACCAGCGCGTAGAAGGCACGCCGGTTCACGCCCTTGTCGTAGTAGTAGGTGCCCGCCGGGTCCTCCCTGTAGAGGTCGGGGATGTTGATGCGCTGACGCCGCACCAGCCAGTAGTCCACCATGATCAGGCCGAACAGCGGCCCGAGAATGGCGCCCAGGCTGCCCAGGAACAGGTTGATCACCGTCGGGCTGTCATACAGCTTCCACGGCAGGATGATGGCCCCGACCACCGCCGTCACGATGCTCGCGCGCCGGAAGTTCAGCACGCGCGGCATCAGGTCGGTCAGCATGTAGTTGGGCGCCACGAAGTTGGCCACCAGGTTCACGCCCACCGTCAGGATCACCAGCACCAGCGACGCCAGGGTGCGCCAGAACAGGTTGTCCATGTGACGCACGATGTCGGCCGGGCTGGTCACGATCGAGCCGTCGACCTTGTACGAGCCGCCCGACATCAGCACCACGATCAGGGCGAACAGCATCATGTTCAGCAGGATGCCGCCGAAGTTGCCGGTCACGATCGCCTTGGCCGACGTGACGTTGCGCGTGAAGTCGCAGAAGTTCAGCGCGAAGGTGCCGTAGATCACCACCCACAGGATCGCGCCCGAGAAGATCATCCCCCACATGGCGCCGCCCGTCAGGGGGTTGTCGATCGACATCGCGATCGAGAAGTCCGCGCGCGACCACACCCACACTGCCATCGCCGCCATCGTCACCAGGATCACCGGGCCGGCGACCGAGACGAAATACTTCACCATCGACATGCCGAAGCTGGCGATCAGCAGCTGGATGAACCACAGGAAGATGAACGAATACCAGTTCAGCGTCGACAGGCCGAGGAACGAGGTTTCCTCCAGCGCCGCCCATTCGGGCACCAGGCCGACCAGCATGGCGCTGAACACGATCGCCGCCAGATAGGTCTGGATGCCGAACCACACGATCGCCACGCCGCCGCGCAGCACCGCCGCGACCTTGCCGCCCCGGATGCCGAAGGCGATCCGGCTCACCACCGGGAACGGCAGGCCGGTGCGCAGGCCGATCATGCCCGACAGCGTCAGCAGGCCGAACAGGATGGTCGACCCGATCAGGAAGGTCACCATGATCTGCCACACCCCCAGCCCGAGGGCGAACAGCCCGATGGCAAAGGTGTAGTTGCCCAGGCTGTGGGAGTCGTTGGCCCACATGGTGAAGATGCTGTAGGCGCCCCAGTGTCGTGCCTTGGCGGGCATCGGCGCCAGGTCGGCGCTGTAGAGGCGCGGGCTTGGGGTTGCCGGGGCGGGGGATTGGGCTGTCATGACGGCCTCCTCGGATGCGGACGATCGGGGTCTATGGATGGGGCGTGCGCCGGGACTGGCCGTGGGCCGGTGCGCGCCGGGATGGTGTGTGGTGGGGCGCCCTAGGAGGGTGGCGAGCAGGCCGTCAGGGGCGTCATTGCAGGCTTGAGGATGTGCAAGCGCACGGCATCAGTCACGGCATGTCTCCTTGGTGTTTTCAATCTCACCTCGCATGCCGACCGAACCGCATCTGGGCCGACATGTGAAACCCATTATGGGTGGCAAGTTGAATTTGCGATAGTCGTCTTCGGTAACGATCGGGTGGGGCTGGGCGCCAGCCTGTCCCGCCGGATTCTTGCGCCAGCACACGGATCGCGCGTGCTGTCGCCACCCGGCCCGTCACCCGCCGTTCGCTTTTGCAGTCACAATCGCCTACGTGTCCGCCGCCCGCCTCCCGCCCGACCAGGCCCCTGCCGTGCTCGTGACCGGCGCCGCGCGTCGGCTCGGGCGCGAAATCAGCCTAGCCTTTGCCCGCGCCGGCTGGGACGTCGTTGCCCACCACCGCCATTCCGGCGCCCAGGCGCAGGCGCTCGCCGCCGAGATCCGGCAGCTGGGCCGCCGCTGCACCCCGGTGCAGGCCGACCTTGCCCAGCCCGACGCCGCCGGCCAGCTGCTGGCCCAGGTGCAGGCCCAGGCCGGCGCGCTGCCGCGCTGCATCGTCAACAACGCCTCGCTGTTCGAACCCGACGACGCCGCCAGTGCCAGCGCCGCCAGCCTGGCGCAGCACCTGGCCACCAACACCGTCACCCCCCTGCTGCTCGGCAACGCCCTCGCCACGGCCCTGGCCACGGCCGGCGAGGGCACCGCCAGCGGCCGGCCCAGCATCGTCCACGTGCTCGACCAGAAGGTGCACAACCTCAACCCCGACTACTTCTCCTACACCGTCAGCAAGCTCGCGCTGGCCGGCGCCGTCGCCCTGCAGGCGCAGGCGCTGGCGCCGCGCGTGCGCGTGTGCGGCCTCTCGCCCGGGCTGATGTATCTCAGCGGCCCGCAGACCGAAGCCAACTTCGCGCGCGCCAGCCGCGTCAACCTGCTGCAGCGCGCCATCGAACCGGCCCAGGTCGCGCGCTGCGCCGTCTTCATCGCCGAGAATGACGCGCTGAACGGCACCACCCTGCAGGCCGACAACGGCCAGCACCTGGTCGCGCTCGACCGCGACGTCATGTTCGCCATCGACGGCACGCCATGAACTCCGTCCTGCTTGCCTTCGCCGCGCTCGATCCGCGCCTGGCCACCGACTGCCGCCTGCTCAGCCTGCGCCAGCACGAGGTCGCCGTGCGCATCGGCGTGCACGACTTCGAGCACCACGGCCCGCAGCGCCTGTGGTTCGACATCGACCTGTGCGTGCGCCTGGGCGACGCCCCCGCCGCGCAGGACGACATCGCCGACACCCTCGACTACGACTTCATCCGCGAGCTCGTCGCCACCATCGTCGGCCGCCAGCACCACCAGCTGCAGGAAACCCTGTGCGACGCCGTCCTCGACGCCCTCATGCGTCGCCCCCAGGTCCAGGCCGCACGCGTTGCCACGCGCAAGCCCGACGTCTATCCCGACAGCGCCTCCGTCGGCGTCGAGCGCGTCGCCCTGCGGCCCTGGGCCGCTCCATCCGCATCATGAGCAGCGACTTTCGACTCCAGCAGGGCCAGCAGCGCCTGCAGCTCACCGGTCTGCGCTTCGCCGCCAACCTCGGCATCCTCGATCACGAGCGACGCGCCCCGCAGCCGATCCAGGTCGACGCCGAGCTCAACCTCGGCGCCCAGCCCCTGCGCCCGCGTGACGACCACATCACCCACGTGCTCGACTACCGCAAGGTGCGCCAGATCATCATCGACGAATGCACCGCCGAGCACGTCAACCTGCTCGAAACCCTGATCGGCAAGCTGTG
>CAYRHV010000255.1:0-3917 GCA_964424045.1 uncultured Ottowia sp.
GCTGGGCGGCATGTACTGGCGCGGCGCCACGCGCCTGGGCGCGCTGTGGGGCCTGGCGGGCGGCTTCGCGCTCTGGGCCTACACCCTGATGCTGCCGGCCTTTGCCAAGTCGGGCTGGATCGACGCCCGCTTCATCACGCACGGGCCCTGGGACCTGGCCCTGCTGCGGCCCGAGCAGCTGCTTGGCCTGCAGGGGCTGGACCCGCTCACGCACGCGCTGTTCTGGAGCCTGCTGGCGAACCTGGGGCTCTACGTCGGGCTGTCGCTGTGGCGCCCGCCGTCGGCGGCCGAGGCCAGCCAGGCGCTGCAGTTCGTCGACCCGAGCCAGCAGGCGCCGGTGTTCTGGCGCGGCCGCGCCCAGCTGGCGGACCTGCGTGCGCTGGGCGAGCGCTTCCTGGGCAGCGAGCGCACCGAGGCCCTGCTGAGCGAGTATGCGGCGCGCATCGGCGTCGCCGACGTGGCCGCGATCGAGCCCGACCCGCACTTCGTGCACCACATCGAGACCCAGCTGGCCGGCGCCGTCGGCAGCGCCTCGGCGCGCGCGCTGGTGGCCTCGGTGGCCGAGGAGGACGTGCTCACCCCGGCAGACGTGCTGCGCATGCTGGAGGAGGCCTCGCAGCTGCGCGCCTACTCGCGCGAGCTGGAGGAGAAGTCGCGCTCGCTGGAGGAGGCGACGGCACAGCTGCGCGAGGCCAACGAGCAGCTGCAGGGGCTGGACCGCCTGAAGGACGACTTCATGTCCTCGGTGACGCACGAGCTGCGCACGCCGCTGACCTCGATCCGCGCGCTGTCCGAGCTGATCCTGGACACGGACGACATGGCGCCCGAGCAGCAGCACCAGTTCGTCGGCATCATCGCCGCGGAGAGCGAGCGCCTGTCGCGCCTGGTGAACCAGGTGCTGGACCTGGCCAAGATCGAGTCCGGCGGGCTGGAGTGGAACGACGACGAGGTCGACCTGCGCGCCGTGGTCGAGAGCGCCCTGGCGACCACGGCCGAGCTGTTCCGCGAGGCCGGCTGCGCGGTGCAGACCCAGCTGCCGGCGCAGGTGCAGCCGCTGCAGGCCGATGGCGACCGCCTCAAGCAGGTGGTGCTGAACCTGCTGTCCAACGCCGCCAAGTTCGTGCCGCACCCGGGCGGGCGCGTCGACGTGGCGCTGCTGGAAGACGCCAGCGGCCTGACGGTCACGGTGCGCGACAACGGGCCCGGCATCGCGCCGGCCGACCAGGCGCACGTGTTCGAGAAGTTCCGCCAGGTCGGCGATTCAAGCAAGCACACCCAGGGCACGGGGCTGGGCTTGCCCATCAGCCGTGAAATCGTGGAGCATTATGGGGGCCGCATCTGGGTCGAGTCGGTGGCGGGCGAGGGAGCGTGCTTCGGCTTCCACCTGCCCTGGCGCTCGACCGACCCGATGCAGCCGGAGGAGACGCAGGCATGAGCAAGACCGTACTGATCGCCGACGATGAGCCGAACATCATGATTTCGCTGGAGTTCCTGCTCGCGCGCGAGGGCTACAAGGTGCTGGTGGCGCGCGACGGCGACGAGGCGCTGCGCGCCATCACCGAGCAGCGCCCCGACCTGGTGCTGCTGGACGCCATGATGCCGGGCAAGAGCGGCTTCGAGGTCTGCCAGGCGGTGCGCGAGGACGCCTCGTTCAATGACATGCGCATCCTGATGCTGACCGCCAAGGGGCGCCCCACCGACGTCGCCAAGGGCATGGCGCTGGGGGCCGACGCCTACATGACCAAGCCGTTCTCGACGCGCGAGCTGGCGGCCAAGGTGGCCGAGCTGCTGGCCTGAAACCATGAACCGCTTCTGGCGCGCCGCATTGCCCCTGGTCGGCGCCGGGCTGGTCGTCGGCGCCTGGCTGCTGGCCGTGCTGGGGCTGGTCTGGCTGGCGCTGGGAGCGCCGGCGCGGGCCGGCTTCCTGGCGGCGCTGCGGGCCGGCCTGCCGATGCTGGTGCTGGGCTGGTTCGCCGCCGCCGCCCTGCTCGGCCTGGCCTGGCGGCGCTGGGTGCGCGAGCCCATGCGGGCGCTGGCGCGGCTGGCCGAGCAGGTGCGCGTGCGCATCAGCGCCGAGGAGGCGCCCGCGCTGCAGGCCGCTGACGCCAGCATGCAGGCGCTGGTGGGTGCGATCCAGAACCTGGTCGAGCAGCGCGACGCGCTGCGTGCCTCGGTGGCGCAGCAGGTGGCGCACGCCAGCGCGCGCGTGCAGCAGGAGAAGGACCGTCTCGCGGCCCTGCTGTCGGAGCTGCACCAGAGCGTCGTCGTGTGCAACCTCGACGGGCGCGTGCTGCTGTACAACCAGCAGGCGCGCCATCAGTTCCAGGCCGCGCTCGACACCACCACCGGCGGCCCCGGCCTCAGCCTGCTGGGCATCGGGCGCTCGATCCACGGCATCATCGACCGGGCCCAGGTCGAGCACGCGCTGGACGGCATCCGGCGCCGGCTGGCGCGCGGCGACGCCGACCCGGCGACGCAGTTCGTCACGCGCAGCGCCGACGGCCAGCTGCTGCGCGTGCAGGTGGCGCCGGTGCTCACCGGTGCCGCCGACGAGGCCGAGACACAACCGGCCGCTGCCGGGCGCGAGATCAGCGGCTTCGTGCTGCTGCTGGACGACGTCACGCACAGCCTCGAGCAGCAGGCGACGCGCGACCAGCTCCTGCACGACCTGACCGAGGGCAGCCGCGCCAGCCTGGCCAATATCCGCGCCGCGGTCGAGATGCTGGGCTACGACGACGTCGAGCCCGCCCTGCGCGAGCGCTTCCTGGGCGTGGTGCGCGAGGAAACCGCCACCATGGCCGAGCGCATTGACGCCCTGGCCGGTCGCGCCGCCGACGAGGTCGAGACGCGCTGGCCGCTGCAGGACATGCTGGGCAGCGACTTCGTCGCCGTCGCCGCCGAGCACATCGAGGCGCGCACCGGGCGGCCGGTCACCATCGAGGAGGTGACGGCCGGCCTGTGGCTGCGTGTGGACAGCTATTCGCTGCTGCAGGCGCTGGCCTATCTGGCGCAGCGGCTGGTCGACGAATTCAGCGTGCGCACGCTGCAGCTTCGGCTGCAGCCGGCCGAGTCGCGCGCCTACCTCGACCTGGCCTGGACCGGGCACGCCATGAGCACCGAGACCGTGATGAGCTGGGAGCTCGACCCCATGCAGGAGGGCGCCAGCACGGCGCCCACGGTGCGCGACGTCGTCATGCGCCACGACGGCGAGATGTGGTTCGAGCGCGAGCGCCGACAGCACCTGGCGTTCTTCCGCTTCCTGCTGCCGCAGGGCGGCGCGCACGAGGCGCCGGCCGCGGCAGCCGGCAGCGAGGAGGACAGCCGGCCCGAGTATTACGACTTCGACCTGTTCCAGCGCGAGCCTGACAGCACGCTGGACGAGCGGCCGCTGACCAGCCTGCGCTACACCGTGTTCGACACCGAGACCACGGGGCTGGACCCGGGCGGCGGCGACCGCATCATCCAGCTCGGTGCGGTGCGCGTCGTCAACGGCCGCCTGCTGGTGCAAGAGAGCTTCGAGCAGCTGGTCGACCCGGGGCGCGACATCCCCGAGGCCGGTGTCGCCATTCACCGCATCACGCCCGACATGGTGGCCGGCCAGCCGCGCATCGAGGTCGTGCTGCCGCTGTTCCACGCCTTTGCCGAGGACTCGGTGCTGGTCGGGCACAACGCCGCCTTCGACATGCGCTTCCTGCAGCTGCTGGAAGAGCGCACCGGGCTGGCGTTTCGTCAGCCGGTGCTCGACACCCTGCTGCTGTCGGCGGTGGTGAACCCGAACCAGGACACGCACCGGCTGGAGGAGATCGCCGAGCGCCTGGGTGTGGTGGTGGAGGGCCGGCACACCGCGCTGGGCGACGCCCTGGTCACGGCCGAGGTCTGGCTGCGCCTGATCCCGCTGCTGGAGGCGCAGGGCATCC
>CAYRHV010000256.1:0-3901 GCA_964424045.1 uncultured Ottowia sp.
AGAGCCCGCCGACGATCAACATCTTCAACCAGGATCCGCAGTGCGACCTGGACTATTGTGCCAACACGGCACGTGACATGAAGATCGAGGTCGCGCTGAAGAACAACTTCGGCTTCGGCGGCACCAACGGCAGCCTGATCTTCAAGCGCATCTGAAGATGGCGGAGCCGGGGGCTTCCGGCGCAGGCTCTCCGATTCGGTTGCGCGCCCCTGCGGGCGCGCCGCCGGTGCGCCATCCGGTCGGTGGCACGCGCCTGCTGGCCGGGCTCCTGCTGCTGGTCTGGCTGGCGGGACTGTCCGCCGCCCTGGCGGTCGCATTGGCGGCCGGCGCCCAGGCACTGTCCGGCACCGGGCTGCTGGTCCTGGCCATTGCCACGGTGCTGGTCGGTCCGGGTCTCGGGCACTTCTGGCACCAGCAGCGCCGGCGCGAACTGGTCTGGGACGGTGGCAGCTGGCGCCTGCTGGAAGGCGGCCGGGAGCAGCCGCTGGCGAACATCGAGGTGCGGCTGGACCTGCAGCGCGCGCTGCTGCTGCGCTGCGCCGGCCGGCCCGGGCCGCGCTGGCTCTGGGCTCAGGCCGACGCGCGGGAGCGGGCGCGCTGGCACCTGCTGCGCTGTGCGCTATATTCTGAAAGCCCGCCCAGCTCCCAGCCGGTGTCGCCGTCCGAGACCGCGTCTGGTTGAGCGGGCGTTTCCTTTCCTGCATGTCCGACCAACCCCCCGTTTCTCCCGCCGACAGCGAGGCCGTGCTGGTGCAGCGCGCCGCCGCCGGGGATGGGCGCGCCTATGAATTGCTGGTGATCAAGTACCAGCGTCGGATCGAACGCCTGATCGGTCGCTTCGTGCGCGACGTGGACCTGGTGCCCGACATTGCCCAGGAGACCTTCATCCGGGCCTGGCGCGCGCTGCCGCAGTTCCGGGGTGAGGCGCAGTTCTACACCTGGCTCTACCGGATTGCCGTCAACACGGCCAAGAAGACGCTGCTCGAGCTCAAGCGCGATCCGGTGGTGCTCGAGTCGGCGCTGCGCTCGAGCGACGACGAGGATGAAACTTACCGGCGCCAAAATGAACTAATTTCCCATTCCACGCCGGAGTCCGAGCTGGCGGCGCGAGAAATTGCCGCCGCCGTCAATGCCGCGATGGAGGCACTGCCGGACGACCTGCGTCAGGCGATTACCTTGCGTGAGATTGAAGGACTGAGTTACGAAGAGATCGCACAGGCCATGGATTGCCCGATCGGGACCGTGCGCAGCCGGATCTTCCGCGCGCGCGAGGCGATTTCGGCACGGGTGCGTCCCCTGCTGAGTCACCAATCGGGCAAGCGCTGGTGAGGCGCACTGTGCGTGCAGCGAAGAAGAGGGTCTCCATGAAGCCAGACAGCGACATGACAAGCGAACACGAGCGGATTTCGGCCCTGGCCGACGGTGCCCTGGCGGACGCCGAGTTCGAGGCCGCACTGCGCAGCCTGGAGGCGCCCGAGGCGCGCGAGTGCTGGCATGTCTATCAGCTGATCGGCGACGTGCTGCGCGCGCCCGGGCTGGCCGCCTGGGACCGGGGAATCGAGGCCGATCCCGCCTGGGAGCGGCTGGGGCGCGAGCCGGCGGTGGCGATCGAACCAGCCGCTGCGGTACGGCTGGACCGGGACCGCGAGGCCGCCAACGACGGCGTGTTCCGCTGGAAGCTGGTGGCCGGACTGGCCTCGGTGGCGGCTTTTGCCGCGCTCGGGTGGGGACTGCTGGGCAGCCTCGGCCCGGTGGCCGTGCCCGAGGGGCCGCAGTTGGCCCTGCAACAGGCGGCGCCCGCATCGGCAAGCCCGGAAGCGAGCCCTGCGCGTACACCCCAGGCGCTGCTGGCAGCTGGCGCGGCACCGGAGTCGGCACCCGTGATGTTGCGCGATCCCGAGCTCGACCGGCTGCTGGCCGCGCACCAGCAAAGCAGCGGCGTGTCGGCGTTCGGCAACCCGGCTGGCTTCCTGCGCAGCGCCACGTTCGAGGGCCCCGGGCGTTGAGCACCGGTCGGGTTCATGGCGTGAGCGCGTCGCCGGGCGACGCCTGGACCGGGCGTCGCTCCGCCCGGCGGCTCCTGCTGCGCGGTGCGCGCCGCCTGGCCCTGGCCTGCTGCGCCGGCGGCCTGCTTGGCGTGACGGCCCTGGCCCAGACTCCGGAACCGGCACAAACGGTGTACGGGCCGTCGCCGCGCGGGGTCGAGGAGTGGCTGGAGCGCCTGCAGCAGGGCACCACGGTGGCCAGCTACGTCGGCACCTACGTGGTGTCCTCGGCTTCCGGGGCGATGTCCAGCGCACGCATCTGGCACGCCTGCGAGGGGCGGCGGCAATTCGAGCGCGTCGATACCTTGAGCGGCGTGCCGCGCAGCACCTTCCGGCGCGACGACTGGGTCACGACGTTGCTGCCGCAAAGTCGTCTCATGCGCTCCGAGCAGCGCGTGACGGGTGGCGTGTTCCCGAATCTGTTGCGCCAGGCCGATGGCGACACCGCCGCCGACCACTATCGCGTGCGCGAGGCCGGCCGCGGCCGCGTCGCCGGCCTGGACGCCGACATCGTCCTGTTTCGGCCGCGCGACGAGCTGCGCTTCGGCTACCGCATCTGGAGCGAGCGGCAGACCGGCCTCGTGCTGAAGATCCAGACCCTGGATGCCACCGGCCGGGTGCTGGAGCAGGCGGCCTTTTCCGAGCTCCAGATCGACGTGCCGATCGACGCCGTGCGCCCACACCTGGAGCTGCCGGACGCCAGCGGCTTTCGCAGCGAGCGCGTCGAGCGCCAGCCGGTCGACATGGCACGCAGCGGCTGGGCGATGCGCGAGCCGGTGGCCGGATTCCAGCCCCAGGCCGGCTATCAGCGCGACCTCAGCGACGAGGGGGAAACCCTGCAATGGGTGTTCTCCGACGGCCTGGCCACGGTGTCCCTGTTCATCGAACCCTACGACCTGAACCGGCACCGCCAGCCCGGGGTTTCGGCCATGGGCGCGACCCACGCCATGAGCCAGCGCTGGCCCGACGAGGCGGGCGCCTGGTGGCTGACTCTGGTGGGCGAGGTGCCGCAGCTGACCCTGACGCGCCTGGCCCAGGGCCTGGCGCGTGACGAACAATGACGCCCGACTGGACCCCGCCGTGCAGCGGCGCCTGACGAATCATTTTCACATTCTGTTTCGACCAACCCATCGATCCTGCTTCATGAGCCTTCTCGCTTCCCGGCGCCATGCCGCCCTCGCGCTTTCCCTTTCCCTGCTGTTCGGAGGCTGCGGCCTGTCGGCCGCGCCACCGGCGCAGGCCCAGCCGGCCGCACTGGAGCGCGGCCTGCCCGATTTCACCGACCTGGTGGAGCAGGCCAGCCCGGCCGTGGTCAACATCCGCACGCGCGAACGCGTGCGCGCGAGCCAGCTGGGCGAGGGCCCGATGGACGAGGAGATGCGCGAGTTCTTCCGCCGCTTCTTCGGCGTGCCGCTGCCCAACCTGCCGCGGCCCTCGCCCCGCGGCGATGACCAGCCGAGCCCGCAGCTGCCCGAGCGCGAAGTGCCGCGCGGCGTCGGCTCGGGCTTTATCCTGTCGGCCGACGGCTATGTGATGACGAACGCGCACGTCATCGACGGCGCCGACGAGGTGCTGGTGACGCTGACCGACAAGCGCGAGTTCAAGGCCACCATCGTCGGCGCCGACAAGCGCACCGACGTGGCGCTGGTGAAGATCGAGGGCAGCGATCTGCCGTTCGTGCGCATCGGCGACGTGAATCGCCTGCGCGTGGGCGAATGGGTGCTGGCGATCGGTTCGCCCTTCGGCCTGGAGAACACGGTCACCGCCGGCATCGTCAGCGCCAAGCAGCGCGATACCGGCGACTACCTGCCGTCGATCCAGACCGACGTGGCCGTGAACCCCGGCAACTCGGGCGG
>CAYRHV010000257.1:0-3886 GCA_964424045.1 uncultured Ottowia sp.
GAACCAGGATCAGGGCCCAGATGATCTTCGAGAGATTGGCCTGCACCCACGGCAGATTGCCGAACAGGTAGCCCGCCGTCACCAGGCCCAGCACCCAGATCAGGGCGCCCAGCACGTTGTAGAGCGTGAACTTGTGGCGCGTCATGGCGGCCACGCCGGCGACGAAGGGCACGAAGGTCCGGATGAAGGGCATGAAACGCGCCAGCACGATGGTGATGCCGCCATGGCGCTCGTAGAAGGCGTGCGCGCGGTCGAAGGCCTTGCGGTTGAACAGGCGCGAGTCTTCCCACTGGAACACGCGTGGCCCGAAGAAGCGCCCGATGCTGTAGTTGCACTGGTCGCCCAGGATGGCCGCCGCCAGCAGCACGCCGCAGGCCACCGACCAGTCCATGTGGCCGGCGCCGGCCAGCGCGCCGGTGACGAACAGCAGCGAATCGCCGGGCAGGAAGGGCATCACCACCACCCCGGTCTCGACGAAGACGATCAGGAACAGCAGCGCATAGACCCAGGCGCCGTGCTGCGCCACGAAGACGCCCAGGTGGCGGTCGACGTGCAGGATGAAGTCGACCAGTTGCATCACGATGTCCATGGGCCCGAATTATCCGCGCTACCTGTCCGCGCTGCCGCTGGGCCGGCGCTTCCTACAATCGATGCCATGCCAGGAATGCGCCGCGCCATCCGCGAACTGCCGGACGAGCTGATCAGCCAGATCGCCGCCGGCGAGGTGGTCGAGCGCCCGGCCTCGGTGGTGCGCGAGCTGCTGGACAACGCGCTCGACGCCGGCGCCACCCAGGTCACGGTGCGCCTGTCGGCCGGCGGCGTGCGGCTGATCGCGGTGGAGGACGACGGCAGTGGCCTCGAGCCGGCCGACCTGCCGCGGGCGCTGAAGCGCCACGCGACCAGCAAGATCGCCAGCCTGGCCGAGCTCGAGGCCGTTGGCACCATGGGCTTTCGCGGCGAGGCGCTGGCGGCCATCCATTCCATCGCCGACACGCGCATCCAGACCCGCAGCCCGGGGCAGGAGCAGGGCCTGCTGCTGGACGGGCGCACGGGCGAGATCCGGCCCACGGCGCGCGGCCAAGGCACGACGGTGGAGGTGCGCGAGCTGTTCTTCAGCGTGCCGGCGCGGCGCAAGTTCCTGAAGACCGACGCCACCGAGCTGGCGCACTGCGTCGAAGCCGTGCGGCGCCACGCGCTGGCGCGGCCCGACGTCGGATTTGCGATCTGGCACGAGGGCCGACTGGTCCAGCAGTGGCGCCACCACGAAGGCGACGACGCGCTGGACCGGCGCCTGGCGGACGTGCTGGGCGAGGAATTCCTGGCGCGCTCGATCGCCGTCGAGCACGAGAGCGGACCGGTGCGGGTCAGCGGTCGCGTCGGCGTGCCCGAGCTGGCGCGGGCACGCGCCGACCAGCAGTTCGCCTACGTCAACGGCCGCTTCGTGCGCGACAAGGTGATCGCGCACGCGGCGCGCGCGGCCTACGAGGACGTGCTGCACGGCCAGCGCCAGCCGGTCTACGTGCTGCAGCTGGCGATCGACCCGGCGCGCGTCGACGTGAACGTCCACCCGACCAAGATCGAGGTGCGCTTTCGCGACGGCCGCGAGGTGCACCAGGCGGTGCGCACCGCCGTGCAGCAGGCACTGGCCCAGCCCCGTGCCGCGCAGTTCACCACGGCCGATGCACCGCTAGGCATCGGCCTCGCTGCCGAAATCCCGGCCACCCCGGCCCCGGCCGGGCAGCAGGCCCGGTTGGTGCTGGCCAGCCACTCGCCGCCATCCCGGGACCAGGCCGCGCAGGCCGTGGCCGAGCTGCAGGCGCTGTGGCGGCCCCGGCCCGGACTGGTGCCCGACGAGGCCGAGGCAGCAGCGGACGCGGCCACGCCCGACTGGCCCCTGGGCCGTGCCCTGGCCCAGCTGCAGGGCATCTACATCCTGGCGGAAAACCGCCACGGCCTGATCGTGGTCGACATGCACGCCGCGCACGAGCGCATCGTTTACGAGCGCCTGAAGGCCCAGCTCGATGCAACGCAGATCGCGAGCCAGCCGCTGCTGATCCCGGCCACCTTCGCCGCCACGCCGCAGGAGGTCGCCACCGCCGAAGGCAGCACGCAGGCGCTGCAGCGCCTGGGCCTGGAGATCACGCCGTTCTCGCCGCGCACGCTGGCGGTGCGCGCCGTGCCGAGCGCCCTGGCGGGGGGTGACGTGGTCGAGCTGGCGCGCAGCGTGCTGGCCGAACTGGGGCAGCACGAGGCCAGCACCGTGATCGAGCGCGCCCAGCATGAACTGCTGGCCACCATGGCCTGCCACGGCGCGGTGCGCGCCAACCGGCGCCTGACCGTGGAGGAGATGAACGCCCTGCTGCGCCAGATGGAGGTCACCGAGCGCAGCGACCAGTGCAACCATGGCCGGCCGACCTGGCGCCAGCTCACGCTGCGCGAGCTCGACGCCCTGTTCCTGCGCGGGCGCTGATGCCGAGCGCACCAATGCGCGGGCGCCGGAGCCGATGAGCGCCACCGCCGCGCCAGCGATCCCGGCCCTGTACCTGGCCGGACCCACGTCCAGCGGCAAGAGCGCGCTGGCGCTGGCGCTGGCCGAGCGCGTGCCGCTGGAGATCATCAGCGTCGATTCGGCCCAGGTCTATCGCGGCCTGGACATCGGCAGCGCCAAGCCGACGATCGCCGAACGCGCCGCCGTGCCGCACCACCTGATCGATATCCGCGACCCGAGCGAGCCCTACAGCGCCGCCGACTTCGCTCGCGACGCGCGCCGGCTGATGGCCGAGATCCAGGCGCGCGACCGGCTGCCGCTGCTGACCGGCGGCACCATGCTGTATTTCAAGGCCCTGCTCGAAGGGCTGGACGAACTGCCACCGGCCGACGTCGGGCTGCGTCGCGCCATCGACGCCCAGGCGCGCGCGCACGGCTGGCCGGCCCTGCATGCCGAACTGGCGGCGGTCGATCCCGTCACCGCCGCCCGCCTGGCGCCCGGCGACAGCCAGCGCATCCAGCGTGCGCTCGAAGTCTGGCGCCTGACCGGCCGCCCGCTGTCCGCCCTCCATGCCGCCGGCCGAGCGGCCCGGGCCGGCCAGCCGCCACAGGCGCGGCCCCTGTTCTTTTCGCTCGAACCGACAGACCGCGCCTGGCTGCACGCGCGCATCGCGGCGCGCTTCGACGCCATGCTGGCCGCCGGCCTGCTGGACGAGGTGCGAGTGCTGCGCGCACGCGGCGACCTCTCGCCCACCCTGCCGGCACTGCGCGCCGTCGGCTACCGCCAGGCCTGGCAGGCGCTGGAGGAAGGCTGGCCGCTGGAGCGGCTGCGCGAGCGCGCCTGCGCCGCCACGCGCCAGCTGGCCAAGCGCCAGCTGACCTGGCTGCGCGGCATGCCCGGGCGCCGGCGCCTGGCCGCCGACGCCGAGAACGCCGGCGTGCAGGCCCTGGCAGCCCTCCTGGACAGCCTTGGGGCGCCCTGATTGGCGCACATCCAACACCTGGCCAGCCATTTCCGGCCGGCGCCTACAGAAGGCGCGCAAACCGGGGTCTAATGCGGCCCGGGAGCAAGGGCCGGGACAAGACCCGCCAGAGGCAAGCCGGCCCCAGGAGACAGAGGACTGCATGACGACGAGCGACGCCCTGGCCGCCTCCCGCACGGCGACCGATGCCAGCCAGCCGCCCCCGGCACAAGACCCGAAACCATCACAAGCGCCAGCACCCGGCGGCCGCATGGTCGTGCCGATGGCCCTGGCCGGTGCCGCCCTGTCGGCCTGCGGCGGCGGTGGCGATGGCGAATCCGGAACCGGCAGCGCCAGTTCCGGCAGCGGCGCGCCCCTGCCGCCTTAGAACTTATCCGTAAATAGTTAGAATATTGCTCCGAGCCGCGCGGTCTGCG
>CAYRHV010000258.1:0-3872 GCA_964424045.1 uncultured Ottowia sp.
CTGCGCCACCAGCACGCGCCGCTTCATGCCGCCCGAGAGCTGGCGCATGTTGGCGCCGGCCTTGTCGGCCAGGCCCAGGCCGTGCAGCAGCTCGTCGATCCAGTCGTCGTTGTGGTGCAGGCCGAAGTAGCCGGACTGGAAGCGCAGCGCCTCACGCACGGTGAAGAAGGGGTCGAACACCAGTTCCTGCGGCACGATGCCCAGGTGGCGGCGTGCCTGCGCGAAGTCCTGCTGCACGTCGTAGCCCAGCACGGTGACACGGCCCGAGGTGGCGCGCGCCAGGCCGGCCAGGATGGAAATCAGGGTCGTCTTGCCGGCACCATTGGGGCCGAGCAGACCGAAGAACTCGCCCTCCTCGATGTCGAAACTGACGCTGTCGAGGGCCTTGAAGGAGCCGGATCCGGGCTTGCCGCCGGACGGATAGACCTTGGTAACCGATTGGAAGGAAATTGCGGGCATGAAGCCCTTGATTGTACGGCCGCCGCCCCTTCCTGGCAGGCGACCGGGCCGGGTGCTCAGGCGGGATCGACCGTGTCCGCCACGGCCTCCCCGACCGGGCGCTCGGCCGGCGGCGACAACAGGCCGGCCACGCCGTAGAGCGACGCCAGCGCGCGCAGGCGCTCGCTCATGCCGCGCACGACCAGCGACTTGCGCTCCAGCAGGCAGGCACGACGCAGTTCCAGCAGCACCGCCAGCGCCGAGGAGTCGAAGCGCGTCAGGCCGCCGGCATCGGCATGCACCACCGGTTCCGCCTCGGCCTGCGCGGCCTGCAGCAACAGGGCCAGGGCCGCCGGCGCCTGGCGGTGCGTGAGCTCACTCGGCAGCACCAGCATGCGGGTCGCCGCTCAGCGCTGCGCCGTGGCAGCCGCGTTGGCCTCGTTGCGCTGGGCCAGCGCCGCGATCAGGGCGTCGATGCCGCCCTGGTTGATCTGCTGCGCGAACTGTGGGCGGTAGTTGTCGACCAGCCAGACGCCGAGCACGTTGAGGTCGTAGATCTTCCAGCCCGCGCCCTGCCCCGGCGTGCGCTCGAGCCGGTAGTCGAGCTGGATCGGATCCGCGCGGCCCTTGACGACGCTGCGCACCACCACTTCCGGGTCATCGGCCCCCGCGCGCAGCGGCTTGACCTCCACCGTCTGGTCGCGAACCTCGCGCAGCGCGCCGGCATAGGTGCGCTCGAGCAGGGTGCGAAACTCGTCCTGCAGCCGCTGGCGCTGCTCGGGCGTGGCGCGGCGCCAGGCCGGCCCCGTGGCCGAAGCCGTCATGCGCGTGAAGTTCACGTTCGGCATGATGACCTCGTTGACCACTTCGGCGACGCGCTGCAGGTCGCCCTGCTGCAGTGCCTTGTCGCCGCGGATCATCTCCAGCACCTGGTTGGACAGGCGCTGCACCAGGGCGTCCGGCGCCTCGTCGGCGGCCTGCGCCCAGGGCACTGCCAGCAGGCCCAGCGCAACGGCAGCGGCCTGGAGCAGGGATCGGCGTTCAATCGGATGCATGAAATTACCTTGTTGTTCGAGCGGGGCGCGGCCATGCGCCCGTGGGCCTTGGAAGCCGTCCGTTCAGCGTTGGTTCCCCGGCTCGGTCTCGGGCTCGTCCAGGTCGTAGCGCTCCTCGTCCTGCGGCGGATTGCCGTCGTAGACGTCATTCCGGCGCTTTTGCAGGTAGGCATCGCGCTTGAATGAGTAGGGGTCCAGCGCCGCCTCCTCCAGCATGTCGCCGGCCTGCAGCAGCCGGGCCCGGGTGTCGACGAACTGCAGTCCGACGAGCGAGTTGCGCACCGGCACGTCGTTCACCTGGCCCACCGGATTGCCGTAGAAGTCCAGCGGCAGCGCCAGCGTGTCGCGCAGCGTCGAGGAACCCAGCAGGGGCAGCACCAGGTAGGGGCCGGAGTCGGCGCCCCAGTAGCCCAGGGTCTGGCCGAAGTCCTCGCGATGGCGTTCGAGCCGCATCTCGGTCGCCGGGTCGAAGAGCCCGCCCAGGCCCAGCGTGGTGTTGATGGCCACGCGCCAGAACGAGTGCAGTGCACCCTCCGGCTTGGCCTGCAGCACGTTGTTGACGAACGACCAGACGTCGCCCAGATTGCCGAAGAAGTTGCCCACGCCAGTGCGCGCCGTCTGTGGCAGCACCGTCTTGTAGGCCGTGGCCACGGGCTTGAGCACCGCTTCGTCCACCGCGTCGTTGAAGCGCGTCATGGAACGGTTGTAGCTCTCCCAGGGGTCGTGCGGATCCGGTTGCGCCACGCTGGCGCAGCCAGCCAGCAGCAGGGCCGCCAGGGCGCCGGCCAGGACCGTGCCGCGGCGCCGCCGGCGGGGTTCGGGGGAATGGGGGGTATGGACGGGATTCATGCTCACTTGCCTGCCGGATTCGCGCCCTTGCTGCCGCCGTCGGCAGCGCTGTTGAACAGGAACTGGCTGATCAGATTCTCCAGCACCACGGCCGACTGCGTGCGTGTCACATTGTCACCGGGCCCCCAGTTGGCCTCGTCGGCGCCGGCCTCGATGCCGATGTACTGGTCGCCCAACAGGCCGCTGGTGAGGATCTTCAGCGAGCTGTCCTTCGGGAACTGGAAGCGCGTGTCCATGTCCAGCGCGATCACGGCCTGAAAGCGCTCGTCGTCGAAGCCGATCTGTCCCACGCGCCCGACCACCACGCCGGCGCTGCGCACCGCCGCCTTCGGCTTGAGGCCGCCGATGTTGTCGAAGTGTGCCGTCAGCCGGTAGCTGGAAGACCAGTTCAGCGCCAGCAGGTTGGCCGACTGCAGTGCCAGGAACACCAGCGCCGCCAGGCCCACCAGCACGAACAGGCCGACCCAGACATCGTTCTTGGAGCGTCCCATGTCTTTCTCGTCCTTCTCGACTCAATGACTCAATAACTGAACATCAGCGCGGTGAGGATGAAATCCAGCCCCAGCACCGCCAGCGAGGCCATCACCACGGTGCGCGTGGTGGCGCGCGCCACGCCGTCGGCGGTCGGCCTGGCCATATAGCCCTGCAGCAGGGCCACGAAGGTCACCGCGACGCCGAACACGAGGCTCTTGACGACGCCGTTGCCCAGATCGGCCCAGACGTCGACGCCACCCTGCATCTGGCTCCAGAAGGCGCCCGGATCGACGCCGATCATGATCACGCTGACCAGCCAGCCGCCCAGGATGCCGACCGCGCTGAACACCGCCGCCAGCAGCGGCATCACGATCACGCCGGCCCAGAAGCGCGGCGCGACGATGCGCCGCAGCGGGTCGATCGCCATCATCTCCATCGCCGACAGCTGCTCGCCCGCCTTCATCAGCCCGATCTCGGCCGTGAGCGAGGTGCCGGCGCGGCCGGCAAACAGCAGCGCCGTCACCACCGGCCCGAGCTCGCGCAGCAGCGACAGCGCCACCATCATGCCCACCGCCTCGGCCGAGCCATAGCGCTGCAGGATGTTGTAGCCCTGCAGCGCCAGCACGAAGCCGACGAACAGGCCCGACACCGCGATGATCGACAGCGAGTAGTTGCCCAGGAAATGGATCTGGTCGCGCACCAGGCCGAAGCGCCGCAGGGTCGGGCCCGCCAGCGCCGTCAGGCGCCACAGCAGGCGCGCGCCGTAGCCGATGTCGGCCAGCTGCGAGCGCACGGCAAAGCCGATGTCGGACGGGCGCCACCAGCTCATCCGGCCACCTCGGCGCCGAAGTCCTGTTCCATGCTGGGACCCGGGTAGTGGAACTGCACCGGCCCGTCGGCCTGCAGGCCGACGAACTGGCGGATCAGCGGATCCTCGCTGGCGCGCACCTCGGCCGGCGTGCCGCTGGCCGCGACCTTGCCGTCGGCCAGGATGATGACCTGGTCGGCAATGGCAAAGGTCTCGCCCACGTCGTGCGAGACCACGATGCTGGTGAT
>CAYRHV010000259.1:0-3867 GCA_964424045.1 uncultured Ottowia sp.
GCCCCGAGGCATGGCGGGCCTTTTTGATTTCAGGCGACGCTGAACAAGTCTCCGCGATGCGGCGCGCCCTGCATGGGGATGGGATGCAAGGCGCAAAGCGCAGCAATAGCTGCAGCTATTGCGAGCATTTGCAACGCCGCAGACCGCCGCAGGCGGGGATGTGCGGCGCGCGATGGGCTTGTTCAGCGTTGCCTTCAGCCCGGTGAACGAAGCCAGTTGTCGCTTTCAGTCTCTCATGCGAGCTTGTGCTCGGAGCGACAAGGGCTCAAGTAGCCGCTCCCGTTGGCGCCTGCCTTGAATGTTCACGCGCATGAGGTGCGCAACAAAGACCGGTGTCATTGCGAGGAGCCAGGGGCGACGCGGCAATCCAGCTCAACGACTTGCGGCGTCACGGTGGCCTGAATCAATGCAACGGTTGGGCCGGAAACCGGCCACGCCTCGGGCGCTACCCGCAGCACTGGATCGCCGCCCGCCACGCTCCGCTCGCGGCTGAAGGCTGGTTTCGCTCGCAGTGACGGGGTATCCGTCAGGCCGCCGGCGGCGCCGTCTCGGCAAAGCTCGGCCGCAGCGCCAGCTTGCCATCCAGCAACCCGGCCAGGCCGGCGTGGCGGGCGCGCCAGTCCAGCTCCGGGAAGCGGAAGTCCAGGTAGCCCAGCGCGCAGCCCACGGCAAAGTCCGCTAGCGTCGGGTGCACGCCGGCGGTGCACCAGGTCTTGGCGCCCAGGCCGGCCTCCATCGCATCCAGCGCGCGCTCCACCTTGCCCAGCTGGCGCGCGATCCAGGCCTGGCTGCGTTCGCCCTCGGCGCGGCCCGGCCAGGTCTGCTCCAGCCGCGCCAGGATGGCCGCGTCCAGCAGCCCGTCGGCCAGCGCCTCCCAGGTCTTGACCTCGATGCGGTCGCGCCCCGGCGGCGGGATCAGCTTGCCCACCGGCGACAGCGTGTCCAGGTAGTCCACGATCACGCGCGAGTCGAACACCGCGTCCTGCCCGTCCATCACCAGGCAGGGCACCTTGCCCAGCGGGTTGGCACCGCTCACCGTGCCGTCGTCGTTCCAGACGTCGGCGACCACGAACTGGTAGTCGAGCTTCTTCTCGGCCAGCACCACGCGCACCTTGCGCACGTAGGGGCTGGTGGGGGATCCGATCAATCGCATGTTCTTCTGGGCGTCTTGACGAGCTGCGGCGGGCCATCGCAGGCGCCGTCATTCTAGTGTGGTGCGCCGGGTCGGCTCCTACAATCCCGCGATGGAACCGTCTGCACTCACCGCCCTCTCGCCCCTCGACGGCCGCTACGCCGGCAAGCTCGCGGCCCTGCGCCCGCACCTCAGCGAATGGGGCTACATGCGCTACCGCGTCCAGGTCGAGCTGACCTGGTTCATCGCCCTGTCCGACGCCGGCTTCGACGAATTCAAGCCGCTGTCCGACGAAGCGCGCGCCTATCTGCAGTCACTGCTCGACGGCTTCTCCGAAGCCGACGGCGCCGCCATCAAGGCCATCGAGCGCACCACCAATCACGACGTCAAGGCGGTCGAATACTGGATCCGCGGCCAGTTCGAGGGCCGGCCCGAGCTGCAGGCCGCGGCCGAGTTCGTGCACTTCGCCTGCACCAGCGAGGACATCAACAACACCAGCCACGCCCTGCAGCTCCAGGCCGGCCGCGCCGTGCTGCTGCAGTCGCTCGACGCCGTGATCGAGCGCCTGCGCCAGCTCGCCCACCAGCACGCCGCCGTGCCCATGCTCAGCCGCACCCACGGCCAGACCGCCAGCCCCACCACGGTGGGCAAGGAACTGGCCAACGTCGTCGTGCGCCTGCAGGCCGCGCGTCAGCGCATCGCCGGCGTCGCCCTGCTGGCCAAGATGAACGGCGCCGTCGGCAACTACAACGCGCACCTGGCGGCCTGGCCCGACTTCGACTGGGAGGCCTTCAGCCGCCGCGTGGTCGAGGCGCCGCCCCCCGCCGGCCTAGGCCTCGCGTTCCAGCCCTACAGCATCCAGATCGAGCCGCACGACTACATGGCCGAGCTGTTCGACGCCGTCGCCCGCGCCGGCACCATCGGCATCGACGTGGCCCGCGACATCTGGGGCTACATCAGCCTGGGCTACTTCAGGCAGAAGACGAAGGCAGGCGAGATCGGCTCCAGCACCATGCCGCACAAGGTCAACCCCATCGACTTCGAGAACGCCGAGGGCAACCTCGGCATCGCCAATGCCCTGCTGCGCCACCTGGCCGAAAAGCTGCCCATCAGCCGCTGGCAGCGCGACCTCACCGACAGCACCGTGCTGCGCAACATGGGCGTCGCCCTCGGTCACGCCGTGCTGGCCTGGCAGTCGCTGCTGACGGGCCTGAACAAGCTGGAGCTGAACGAGGCCCAGCTCGCCGCCGACCTCGACCACGCCTGGGAAGTCCTGGCCGAACCCATCCAGACCGTCATGCGCCGCTACGGCGTGCCCGGCGCCTATGAAAAGCTCAAGGAAGCCACCCGCGGGCAAGCCGTCACGCGCGAGGCACTGCATGCGCTGATCCGGGGGTTGGAGATCCCGCAGGCTGAGAAGGATCGGCTGCTGGCGCTGACGCCGGCGGGGTATGTGGGGAAGGCGGGGGAGTTGGCGGGGCGGGTCTGAATTAGATCATCCGATTCAGGAAATTTTAAACTTGATTGTACAATGACGAATTGCGGTTTGTTTTGGGTCTCAGCGCCAGCCGCTGTGTTAATTGACTACCTGTTATGGGAATCCAGTCGTCTAATTTGAATTAGGCAACTCAAGAGATAATTCCCTACCATGCAAATTCCTGGCGAAGCGCTACTTGGAAAACTCTGGGACACCTTAGCCGACAAAGCCATCGGCAACCTACTCAAGCCGTGGCAGATCCGACGCGAGGGAAAGGCTCTGATTGACGTGAAGAGAGATGAGTTGCTTATCCTCGCTCAAGCCGAGCGCGACGCGGATGCCATCAGACGCGGCGCCACTCTTCTACCACGCAGCGACGATGCGCATCAGCCGCTTCCTCTTCGTGGAGACGCGACCACGGAACCCGCGATCGCATCAGATGTTATCGAGTTTGAGGGTCGTGCCGACAAATATGCGGAGCTTGCACGGGCAGCCGAAGCAGATGTATTGCGAAAAGAGGTGAATGTCGCAAAAGCAATTCTCCATGCCGAAGCAGCGCTTGAGTCCGAGACACAACCTCCAAAAGCAGACTCACCGTCTGACGATTGGATATACCGCTGGCGGGACTACGCATCAGCTGTTACGGCTGAAGAGCTTCAACTTTTGTGGGGCAGAGTTCTGGCGGGTGAAGTCAAAACTCCTGGCGCCTTTTCTATTCGCTTTCTCAATTTTCTCAACAATCTTGATAAGCATGATGCGCAGTTAATAGCGACTGCTATGCCGTATGTGATCTCTGACTTTATTTGTGGCGAGACAAAAGAACATTTGGAACGTTCGGGTCTGACATTCGAAAAGCTAATGGGACTTCAGGAGCTTGGTCTTTTGACTGGCGTTGAAGGTCGCGGTCTTGGTAAAAAATTCTCCGCTCCACCGGGGCAACGGATTCGAGCATTGATCTGCAGCCATGGTGTTGGGATAGGATTTGAGGCGCAGGAAGGCAAATCGACGCTTGTAATAGATGCGTATATGGTGACGAGCCTTGGTCAGCAACTTGCCCGCCTAGGGAATTTTCAAGCGGATCTGCCATATCTTGAAGCAGTGGCCCTTCTGATCAAGTCAAAGGGGTTCAATGTGGAAATTGGAAAACCGCTCGATCTTCCAAATGGAACAACGCAACTCATTCAGGCTCGCGCGCTGTGATGCCCTAGTGTAATGTTCTATTAATTCGATTATTGATATGAAGCTGCAGCCGCTTTTG
>CAYRHV010000260.1:0-3857 GCA_964424045.1 uncultured Ottowia sp.
TGTCGTCCCAGCCGTTGACGTGGGCCATGCGGTAGGCCGCGGCCAGGTCGATGCGCACGTCGCGCTCGGTGCGAGGGGGGCGGTTGGTCATGTGAAGGCTCCGGCGCGCCGCGGACGGCGCGCGCGTGGTGCGGCGGCACTCGGCGGCCGCCGCACCGTCGACACTACACCAGCAGGGCGTTGACGCGCCGCACGTAGGCCGCCGGGTCGTCCGGCAGGCCGCCTTCGGCCAGCAGCGCCTGGTCGAACAGGATGTGCGCCAGGTCGTCGAAGTGGGCGTTGCCGTCCAGCTTCTTCACCAGCGGGTGCTCGGGGTTGATCTCCAGCACCGGCCGGGTGTCGGGCACCGGCTGGCCGGCCTGCTTGAGCACGCGCGCCAGCTGCAGGCTGATGCCGCTGTCCTTGACCACCAGGCAGGCGGGCGAATCGACCAGGCGGGTGGTGACGCGCACGTCTTCCACGCTGTCCTTGAGCGCTTCCTTGAGCTTGTCGACCAGCGGCTTGACGGCCTCGGCGGCTTCCTCGGCGGCCTTTTTCTCGGCCTCGTCCTGCAGCTCGCCCAGATCCACCGCGCCCTTGGCCACCGACTGCAGCGGCGTGCCGTCGAACTCCTGCAGGAAGGACAGCGCCCACTCGTCGACGCGATCGGTCATCAGCAGCACCTCGATGCCCTTCTTGCGGAAGATCTCGAGCTGCGGGCTGTTGCGGGCGGCGGCCGGGTTGTCGGCGGCGAGGTAGTAGATCGCCTTCTGGCCCTCCTTCATGCGCGCCTTGTAGTCGGTCAGCGACACGGTCACGTCGTCGTGCGTGGTCGAGGCGTAGCGCAGCAGTTTGGCGATGCGCTCGCGATTGGCGTGGTCCTCGCCCAGGCCTTCCTTCAGCACGGCGCCGAACTCGCGCCAGAAGCTGGCGTATTTCGACCCGGCCTCGGTCTTGTCCTGCACGTCGGTGACGGCGTCATCGGCGGTGGCTTCGGCGGGCTGGTCGGCCGGGGCCGGCTCGGCCTCGGCGCGCGCCAGTTCGTCCAGCAGCGCCAGCACGCGGCGCGTGTTGCCCTCGCGGATCGACTTGACGTCGCGGCTTTCCTGCAGCAGCTCGCGGCTGACGTTCAGCGGCAGGTCGGCCGAGTCGACCACGCCCTTGACGAAGCGCAGGTAGCGCGGCAGCAGCTGCTCGGCGTCGTCCATGATGAAGACGCGCCGCACGTAGAGCTTGACGCCGGGCTTCTTCTCGCGGTCCCAGAGGTCGAACGGCGCGTGGCTGGGGATGTAGAGCAGCTGCGTGTATTCGGTGCTGCCCTCGACGCGGTTGTGGCTCCAGGCCAGCGGCGGCTGCCAGTCGCGCGCGATCTGCTCGTAGAACTGGGTGTACTGCTCGTCCGTGATGTCCTTTTTCGGCCGCGTCCACAGGGCGGTGGCCTGGTTGATGGTTTCCCATTCGCCGGTCTTGACCATCTGGCCGGGCTGGCCTTCTTCCTTGCCTTCCTCCCACTTCTCGCCTTCCATCTGGATCGGCAGCGCGACGTGGTCGGAGTATTTGCCGATCAGCTCCTTGATGCGCCAGGCGTCGGCGAATTCGCGCGCGTCCTCGCGCAGGTGCAGCGTCACGCTGGTGCCGCGCTCGGCGCGCGTGATGGCCTCGACCTCGAAGTCGCCGCTGCCGCCGCTGGTCCAGCGCACGCCCTGCTCGGGTGGCAGGCCGGCGCGGCGCGACTCGACGGTGATCCGGTCGGCGACGATGAAGCCGGAATAGAAGCCGACGCCGAACTGGCCGATCAGCTGCGCGTCCTGCTGCTGGTCGCCCGATAGGCGGCTCATGAACTCGCGCGTGCCGCTCTTGGCAATCGTGCCCAGGTGCTCGGTCGCCTCCTCGGCGCTCATGCCGATGCCGGTGTCGGTGATGGTCAGGGTGCCGGCGTCCTTGTCGCTGGTGATGCGCACGCGCAGCTCGGGCTGGTCGCCGTAGAGCGAGTCGTCGCCCAGGGCCTCGAAGCGCAGCTTGTCGCAGGCGTCGGAGGCGTTGGAGACCAGCTCGCGCAGGAAGATCTCCTTGTTGGAATACAGCGAGTGCGTGACCAGGTGCAGCAGCTGCGCGACCTCGGCCTGAAAGGAATGGGTTTGCTTGCTCATGTCGTCGGTTTCTTCTCGGGGAACGAAAGGGCGCAGCGGGCGCGCCACGCGATGCGAGATGGGGGCGCAGCCCCCGGTTTTCAAGAGCGCGGGCGCCCGGGCTTCAGAAGCGTTCGTGCGGCCCCAGGTAGCGCCACTGCCCTGGCGGCAGCTCGCCCAGGCGCACGCGGCCGATGCGAACGCGCTTGAGGCCGACCACCGTCAGGCCGACCAGCTCGCACATGCGGCGGATCTGGCGCTTCTTGCCCTCGGTGAGCACGAAGCGCAGCTGCTCCGGGTTCTGCCAGTCGACCCGGGCCGGCCGCAGCGGCTTGCCGTCGAGCTGCAGGCCGTGGCGCAGGCGCGCCAGCTGCGCGGCCGGAAAGACGCTGCGCACGTCCTGCGTGACGTCGCCATGGGCCACGCGCACCAGGTATTCCTTGTCCACGGTCGAGTCGGCGCCGATCAGCTGGCGCGCCACGCGGCCGTCCTGCGTCAGCACCAGCAGGCCGGTGGAGTCGATGTCGAGCCGGCCCGCCGGCGCCAGCCCGCGCAGCTGCTCGCGCGCGAAGCGCTGGCCGGTGGCGTCGCCGCGCCAGTGGCTGCGGGCGTCGATCAGGGCGACCGCCGGCTGGTGGCCGTCCTCGGCCTGGCCGCTGACGTAGCCGATCGGCTTGTGCAGCAGGATGGTGACGTGGCGCGCCTGGTCGGCCTCGGCGCGGCGGTCGACGGTGACGCGGTCCTGCGGCGCGACCTTCTGCCCCATCGCCGCCACCTGGCCGTTGACGCGCACCCAGCCGCGCTCGATCCAGGCGTCGGCCTCGCGGCGCGAGCACAGGCCGAGCTCGGCCAGGCGCTTGTTCAGGCGCACGGCGCCGTCGCCGGCGGGCGGCGCCGCGTCTGGCGGGCGCGGGGCGCGCCGGAAGCGCGGAGGAGCAGGGGGCGAAGTCATGGAGGCGGGGATCAGAAGTAGAGCGAGCGCAGCGTGGTCAGGTCGAGGATGCGCAGGCCGCCGTATTCGACCCGCAGCAGGCCGTCGGCGGCCAGCGTGTGCAGGGCCTCGTTGACGCGCTGGCGCGACAGGCCGACCAGGTAGGCCAGCTCCTGCTGGGTGATGCGCAGCACCTCGCCGACGCCGGGGAACAGCACCGGGTTCACCAGCGCGCCCAGGCTGCGCGCCACGCGCTGCTCCGGATTGGCGCTGCGCCCGGCGGCAATGGTGCCGATGAACTGGGCCAGCCGCTCGTTGAGCTGGCCCATGATGAAGCGGTTGAAGCCGATCGAGCGGCCCAGCAGCCAGTGGAAGGTGTCCACCGGCAGGCCGGCCACGAGCGAGCGGCGCAGGGCCTGGATGTCGTAGCGGTATGGCTCGCGCTTGAGGGCGGTGCCCTCGCCGAACCAGCCGCCCGGCGTCAGGCCGGTGTAGGTGATGGCGCGGCCCTGCTCGGTCGCGGTGCTCATCTTCAGCAGGCCGTCGACGACGCCGAACCAGTAGGTCACCGGGTGGCCGATGCGGCAGATCAGCTCGCCCGGCTCGGCTTCGCTGACGCGCAGCTGCGAGACGGCGCGGTCGTACTCCAGCTGCTCGAGCTGCTCCAGCCAGGGGATGCTGGCCAGTTCGGGCGCGGTGAGCGGACGGCGGCGGTCGTGCAGGGTGGGGCGCGGCATCTAAGGGATAAACCCGAGTCGAATCCGGTTCAATTGTCGTTCAAAAGACAACATGGCGTCAAAGCCTCGACTTAACATGAG
>CAYRHV010000261.1:0-3855 GCA_964424045.1 uncultured Ottowia sp.
CTGCCGTGGGTGCAGGCCAATCTCTCGAAGATCATCTGGGCCCTGATCCTGGTTCCCGGGCTGATCGCCATCTATGGCGGCTGGAAGGCCGGGCGCGCGGAACGCGCAGCGTTGAGCGCCCCGCGTTGAGCAGGGTCAGGCCTGAAAGTTCGCGCCGAGCGCGAGGAATCGGCTCCGCGTTGCCTCAGGCGCTGCGCCAGCGCCGTTCAGGCGGCCACGAGGCAGATCGTCACCAGCAGCGAGGCGTTCTCGACCGCCGTCAGTTCGTGCGGCTCGCCGCCGGGCAGGTGCAGGAAGTCGCCGCGGTGCATGCGCTGCATGGTCTCGCCAATGCGCAGGTCGACCACGCCTTCCAGGCACTGGATCGTGATCTCGCCCGGCACCTGGTGGCCGGGCAGGGTCTTGCCGGCCAGCAGCACGATGCGCATCACTTCCAGCTGGGGCGCCTTGAGCAGGGCGTAGGACGGGGTCTGGGGCAGCTTGTCGCCCAGTGGCAGCACGCTGCCGATCTGGCCCGGGGCCAGGTGAGGTTGTGCCATCGGTGTCTCCTGTCTGCAATGCGGGGCCGATGCCCGGCCCGTCCCCGAGCCTACACCTGACGGCTGCGGGCCAGCGGCGGGTTGGCGGCGAAGTATTTCCGGATGCCGTTGACGAGGGCGTCGGCCAGGGCGTTCTGGTAGGCGGCGCTGCGCAGCTTGCGCTCCTCCTGCGGGTTGCTGATGAAGGCCGTCTCGACCAGCACGCTGGGCACGTCGGGGTTGCGCAGCACGGCAAAGTTGGCGCGCTCGACGCTGCCCTTGTGCAGCTTGCCGACGCTGCCGATGTGGCCCAGCATGGCATCGCCGAGCTTCAGGCTGTCACGGATCTGGGCCGAGGTGCTCATGTCCAGCAGCAAGCGCTGCACCGCCGATTCCTTGCCGCCGGTGTTCACGCCGCCGATGCGGTCGGCGTCGTTTTCCTTGTTGGCGAGCCAGCGCGCCGCAGTGCTGGAGGCACCGCGCTCGGACAGGGCGTAGACGCTGGCGCCGCTGGCCTCCGGCCGGATAAAGGCGTCGGCGTGGATGCTGACGAACAGGTCGGCGCCCACGCGGCGTGCCTTCTGCACGCGCGTGGCCAGCGGCACGAAGAAATCGGCGTCGCGCGTCAGGTAGGCACGCATCGGGTTGCCGGCGACGCTGCTCTGGTTGATGCGGTCACGCAGGCGCAGCGCGATCTGCAGCACCACGTCCTTCTCGCGCGTGCCGCCGGGGCCGATGGCGCCGGGGTCTTCGCCGCCGTGCCCGGGATCGAGCGCGATGATGATCATGCGGTTGGTCGCTGCCTCGCTCGGGCCGGGGCGCGGCTGCGGGCGGGTGGGCGCACGCGCCACCGCGCCCTCGTCGCGCTGGGTCATGGCGTTGGCGCGCTCGATCTGGCGCGCGATCAGCTCGCCCAGGGTGTCGGGCTCGGAGGCGGGCGCCGGGCTGCGGCCGGGCGTCGCTTCCGAACCGAGCTCCTTCATGCGCGCGGCGATCAGCTCGGCCAGTGGGTCGGGCGGATGGGTCGGATAGAGGTCGAACAGCAGGCGGTGCCGGTAGGCCGCCACCGGCGTCAGGGTGAACACCTCGGGCCGGATCTCGTGCTTGAGGTCGACCACCAGGCGCACCACGCTGGGTGCGTTCTGGCCGATGCGGATGCCGGCGATGTTGGGATCGTCGGCGCGCACCTTGGCCACCAGCTCGCGCAGCGTGGGATCGAGCTGCAGGCCCTCGATGTCGACCGCCAGGCGTGGTGGCGAGCCGATCATGCGGTGCGTGGCCTGCAGCGCGGTGTCCGACTCGATGGTCACGCGCGAGTAGTCCTCGGCCGGCCAGATGCGCACCGCCACGATGCCGGCGCCGTGCACGATCTGCTGGCGGCCCAGCAGCAGCACCAGGCTGCCGGCCTGAAGCAGGGCGCGGCGGGCCGGCGAGGGCAGGTGGGGCAGGCTCACTGGACTTCCCTCCACGCGCCGCGCCGCGGGATTCGCACCTGGGAGCGGCCCGGTGCGCTCATGTCGCCAGCTCCTGCAACAGGCGCGCACCCGTGGCGGTCGGCGCGCTCACGCGCACGAGGCGGCGCTCGCCGGCGTCGACCGCCAGTTCCAGCACCAGGTCGGGCGTCGGCAGCAGCGGGGCGGCATGCTGCGGCCATTCGGCCAGCTTGAGTCCGGGTGCCGCGAACACGTCGCGCAAGCCGGCGTCTTCCCATTCGCGCGGGTCGCTGAAGCGATAGAAGTCGAAGTGCGAGATCGCCAGGCCGTCCGGTGCCTGGTGCGGCTCGAGCACGGCGTAGGTCGGGCTCTTGATGCGCCCGCTCACGCCCAGGGCGCGCAACAGGTGGCGCACGAAGCTGGTCTTGCCGCTGCCCAGTTCGCCGCGCAGCTCGATGAAGGCGTTGCGCAGCCCCGGCAGCGCCGCCAGGCGTCTTGCCCATGCCTGGGTATCGGCTTCGCTGTGCCAGAGCAGTTCCAGCCTGGGGGTGCTTTCTACAATGGATGGGTGAGAGGGCATGACGAGCGCATCGATGCGGAGGCTTTCCTGGCGTCCGTGCGCGAATGGGCGCAGGAACTGGGTTTTTCGCATGTCGGCGTGGCGGACGTGGACCTGTCCAGCGCCGAACCGGGTCTGATGCAGTGGCTGGCCGCCGGGTTCCACGGTCGCATGAACTACATGGCGGCGCACGGCCTCAGGCGGGCGCGCCCGGCGGATCTGGTGCCGGGCACGATGAGCGTGATCACGGCGCGCATGGACTACCTGCCGCGCGACGGCCCGGACGACTGGACGGCAGTCGAGCAGGCGCGCCTGCAGCGGCCCGAGGAGGGCGTGATCTCGGTCTACGCACGCGGCCGCGATTATCACAAGGTGGTGCGGGCACGGCTGCAGAAGCTGCAGGATCGGATCGCGGCGCACCTGGGCGCCTTCGGCCACCGCGTGTTCAGCGATTCGGCGCCGGTGCTGGAGGTGGAGCTGGCCACGCGCAGCGGCCAGGGCTGGCGCGGCAAGCACACCCTGACGCTGTCGCGCGAGGGCGGCTCGATGTTCTTCCTGGGCGAGATCTACGTCGACGTCGAGCTGGCGCCGACGCCGCCCACCACCGACCACTGCGGCAGCTGCACGGCCTGCATCGACGCCTGCCCGACGGCGGCCATCGTGGCCCCCTACCGGCTCGACGCGCGCCGCTGCGTCTCCTACCTGACGATCGAGAACGATGCCGCCATCGACGAGGAGCTGCGGCCGCTGCTGGGCAACCACGTCTACGGCTGCGACGACTGCCAGACCGCCTGTCCCTGGAACAAGTATGCCGGGCGCAGCAGCCTGCCGGACTTCGACGTGCGCGAGGGCATGGCCGGCTCCAGCCTGGAGGCCCTGTTCGCCTGGACCGAGGACGAATTCCTGCGGCGCACCGAGGGCAGCCCGATTCGTCGCATCGGCCACGAGCGCTGGCTGCGCAATATCGCCGTGGCCCTGGGCAATGCGCTGGCGGGACTGCCGCCCGGCGATGCCCGGCGCGCGTCCCTGCGCGCCGCACTGCTCGAGCGCGCCGACCATCCGAGCGTGCTGGTGCGCGAGCATGTGAAATGGGCGCTGGCGTGTTGACATGAGGATCATTTCTGTGATTTTCGCAGGAATCACAGGCATCTACCAAGCATAGCTCGCTGTCATTCTTGTAGCGATGCGGCTGCGGTGTCAACCGTGAAGTGTTCACGCTTTGCAGCCCTGTGTGGCGCGTGAGCGCCGGTTTGCCGCCCGCCTGGCCGCGTTGCCGCATAGCATCCGGGCCTAGGAGCGTGGGCGGCAGAAGGTGCGCCGGCTGCAACGCGCGAGAAACCGGTCC
>CAYRHV010000262.1:0-3855 GCA_964424045.1 uncultured Ottowia sp.
TTCATCCAGGAGCTTCTGGCACGCGCCGACGTGGTCGAGGTGGTCGGGCGCTACGTGCAGCTGAAGAAGACCGGCGCCAACTTCTCCGGCCTGTGCCCCTTCCACAGCGAAAAGACGCCCTCGTTCACGGTCAGCCCGTCCAAGCAGTTCTATCACTGCTTTGGCTGCGGTCGCAACGGCAATGCCATCGGCTTCCTGATGGAGCACACCGGGGCCGGCTTTGTCGAGGTGGTGCACGACCTGGCCCAGCAATACGGCCTGACGGTGCCGGAGGACGAACGCGACCCGGCCGAACGCGCACGCGCAGCGCAGGAGCGCGAAAAGCGCCTGACCCTGACCGAGGTGCTGGCGCGCGCGGCCGAATCCTACCGCGAGCAGCTCAAGGGCGCCCCGCGCGCCATCGACTATCTCAAGCAGCGCGGCCTGACGGGCGAGATCGCGCGCACCTATGGCCTGGGCTGGGCGCCCGAGGGCTGGCACGGGCTGTCCAGCGTGTTTTCCGACTATGCCGACCCGCTGCTGCAGGAGGCCGGCCTGGTCATCGTGGTCGAGGACGACCCGAATCGGCGCTACGACCGCTTTCGTGAACGCATCATGTTTCCGATCCGCGACGTGAAGGGCGAGGTGATCGGTTTTGGCGGCCGTGTGCTGGGCGATGGCAAGCCCAAATACCTGAACTCGCCGGAAACCCCGGTGTTCCACAAGGGGCGCGAGCTCTACGGCCTCTACGAGGCGCGCCACGCGCTGCGCGAGCACGGCCATGCCCTGGTGGTGGAAGGCTATATGGACGTGGTGGCACTGGCGCAGCTGGGCTTCGGCAACGCCGTGGCGACGCTGGGCACCGCCTGCACGCCCGAGCACGTGCACAAGCTGTTTCGCTTCACCAGCGACATCGTGTTCAGCTTCGACGGCGACGTCGCCGGCCGTGGCGCCGCGCGCAAGGCACTCGAGGCCGCCCTGCCCCTGGCCAGCGACAGGCGCAGCGTGCGCTTCCTGTTCCTGCCGCCCGAGCACGATCCGGACAGCTTCATCCGCGCCGAAGGGGCGCAGGCCTTCGGCGAAGCGGTGACCCGGGCAACGCCGCTGTCGCGCTTCCTGCTCGAGGTCGCGGCCGAGGACTGCGACCTGTCCAGCGCCGAGGGGCGCGCGCGGCTGGCGGCCCAGGCACAGCCGCTGTGGAAGGCGCTGCCGCCGGGGGCGCTGGCGCGCCAGCTGCTGGGCGAGATCGCTGCCCAGGTGCAGATCGGCGTGCATGAACTGGAGCAGCTGTGGGACCTGCGCCCGATTGCGGCGCCGCGCCGGCCCCAGCCGGCACGGCACCGGCCGACGGGCCCGGTGCCGCCCGCGATGGCGGGGCGGCCGCGCGCCCGGCCCACCACCAGCCTGCGCACGCCGCCGGCCAGCCGCGCCGAACGCGCCCTGCAGATCGTGCTCACGGCCCCCGCCACCTGGCTCGAGCTGGGCGCCGGCGACCAGCAGCTGCTGTGCGAACTGCCGGCGCCGCACGGCCCGCTGTTCGTCTGGCTCGACCGCCAGGCGCAGGAGCACGGGCCCCAGCCCTGGAGCGCCCTGCGCGAGGCACTGCGCGGCCACGAATGGGAACCGGTCGCCGTGCAGGCGATCGAACGCCTGCCGGACGAAATCGCCCCGGACCCGGGCGAGCTGGCCACGATCCTGCGCGGGGAGCGCTCGCTGCAGCTGAAAAAGCGCATGGACGAAGCACTCGCCGCCGGCGACCTGACGCTCTACCAGAGCCTGCTGGGCGAGCTGGCAGCGGCGCAGAAAGCCGGCACCGGGCGCCCCGCAGACCCTTGAAATATCCCGAATCGGGTATAATTAATGGTTTGTCACCGGCAAGAGCGACAGCAGCACCTCCGGATTGGCCAGCGCGTCGACGGCACGCGCACCCATGCCCAGGGTCGGCCACGATACCGCAAGGACTGCACTCCAAATGATCGCCCCACCATCTTGCCCCTGACGGCTCGCTGTCCGTACCGCTGCGCATGCGGCCCGGGCAGGTGCCGGAGTCGTTCTTCCTTTTTTTCTGCATCGGAGCTGCCCGCCCGTGCCTGCCTTGTGGCGCGCGCAGGTGACGCCGGTCCGTTGCGCCCCGAGGTCAAATGATGTCCACCAGCACCAAATCCGCAAAAACCACTGCCAAGGCTGCCTCGAAGACGACCCGCAAGGTCGCGGACGAGGAGCTCGAGCGCAAGGCCAGCCCGGCCGCCGCGAAGAAGACGGCCGGCAGCAAGAGCGCGGCCGCCGCCAAGACCACCGTGAAGACCGCCACCGCAAAGACCGCGGCCACGAAGAAGGCAGCCGGCGCCAAGAAGGCCACCGCCACGAAAACCGCGGCCGCGAAGAAGGCGACCGCCGCGAAGAAATCCACCAGCGCCAAGGCCGGCCGGCCGGCCAAGGGCGCCGCTGCCGCCGAGAAGTCGGCACCGCCCAAGCGCGGACGCGCCGCCAAGAAGACCGGCCGGCGCGAGCTGGACGACGACGCCGACCTGTCCGACATCGAGGACGACCTGGAGGGCGAGCCGGAGCCGGCAGCAGAGGCGGAAGCGGTCGACAAGCCCAAGCCGCTGCGCATGAAGATCAGCAAGGCCAAGGAACGGGCCTTGATGAAGGAGTTCGGCCTCGACGAAGGCGTGCTCTCCGAGGAGGAGATGAACACCCGCCGCGCCAACCTGAAGGTCCTGCTCAAGCTGGGCAAGACGCGCGGCTACCTGACGCACGGCGAGATCAACGACCACCTGCCCGACAAGCTGGTGGACGCCGAGACGCTGGAGGCCGTGGTCTCCATGCTCAACGACATGGGCGTGGCCGTCTACGAGCAGACGCCCGACGCCGAGACCCTGCTGCTGACCAACACCGGCACCAGCACCGCCACCGAGGAAGAGGCCGAGGAAGAAGCCGAGGCCGCCCTGTCCACGGTGGACAGCGAATTCGGCCGCACCACCGACCCGGTGCGCATGTACATGCGCGAGATGGGCACGGTGGAGCTGCTCACGCGCGAGGGCGAGATCGAGATCGCCAAGCGCATCGAGGGCGGCCTGACCGAGATGATGGACGCCATCAGCGCCAGCCCGACGACGATCCACGAGATCCTGTCCATGGCCGATGAGATCCGCGAGGGCAAGGTCGTCATCAACACCATCGTCGACGGCTTCGCCGACATGGACGAGAACGACGACTACGTGGCCGAGGAAGACCAGGACGAGTACGAGGACGACGACGACGGCACCAAGGCCGTGACGCGGCTGATGGAGAAGCTCAAGAACGACGCGCTGGACCGCTTCGACGAGATCGCCCGGCTGTTCGACAAGGTGCGCCGCGCCTACGACAAGGACGGCTGGGGCTCGCCCGCCTACACCAAGGCCCAGCACGCGCTGTCGGCCAAGCTGATGACGATCCGCTTCACCGCCAAGACGATCGAGAAGCTGTGCGACCTGCTGCGCGTCCAGGTGGACGAACTGCGCTCGCACGAGCGCGAGCTGCGCCGCATCATCGTCGACCGCTGCGGCTACCCGCAGGAGCTGTTCATCGCCGACTTCTCGGCCTTCGACGCCGACGGCAAGCGCAAGCCCTCCTTCCTGCTCGACCTGCAGTGGAGCGAGCGCCAGTCCGCTGCCGGCAAGCCCTGGAGCGCCATCATGGAGCGCAACATCCCGCCGATCCAGGACCTGCAGCAGAAGCTGCTCGACCTGCAGGCCCAGGTGGTGGTGCCGCTGCACGAGCTGCGCGCCATCAACCGGCGCATGATCGAGGGCGAGGCCAGCTCGCGCGAGGCCAAGAAGGAGATGATCGAGGCCAACCTGCGCCTGGTGATCTCGATCGCCAAGAAGTACACCA
>CAYRHV010000263.1:0-3832 GCA_964424045.1 uncultured Ottowia sp.
GCCTGCCTGGGCCAGGCCACCGACGTCACGCCGATCTGGCTCATGCGCCAGGCCGGGCGCTACCTGCCTGAATACCGCGAAACGCGTGCCAGGGCGGGCAGCTTCATGGGGCTGGCGACCAACGTCGACTACGCGACCGAAGTCACGCTGCAGCCGCTGGAGCGCTTTCCGCTGGACGCTTCGATCCTGTTCTCCGACATCCTCACGGTGCCCGATGCCATGGGCCTGGGCCTGTCCTTCGTGCATGGCGAGGGGCCGAAGTTCGAGCACGCGGTGCGCGACGAGGCGGCCGTGGCCCGGCTCGAAGTGCCGGACATGGACAAGCTGCGCTACGTGTTCGACGCCGTCGCCAGCATCCGCAAGGCGCTGGCCGGCCGCGTGCCGCTGATCGGCTTCTCCGGCAGCCCCTGGACCCTGGCCTGCTACATGGTCGAGGGCAGCGGCAGCAAGGACTACCGCCACATCAAGACCCTGATGTATGCGCGCCCCGACCTGATGCACCGCGTGCTGCAGGTCAACGCCGACGCCGTGGCGGTCTACCTGAACGCCCAGATCGACGCCGGCGCCCAGGCGGTGATGGTGTTCGACTCCTGGGGCGGGGTGCTGGCCGACGGCGCCTTTCAGGCCTTCAGCCTGGCCTACACGGCACGCGTGCTGGGTCAGCTCAAGCGCACCGGTGCCGACGGCGCGGTGGTGCCGCGCATCGTCTTCACCAAGGGCGGCGGCCTGTGGCTGGAAGACATGCGCGAGCAGCTGGCCTGCGACACGCTGGGCCTGGACTGGACCATGGACCTGGGACGCGCCCGGCGCGTGCTGCAGCAGCCGGGCCCCGCGCGCGACATCACGCCGGTGGCGCTGCAAGGCAACATCGATCCGAACGCGCTGTTCGCGCCGCCGGAGGCCATTCGCGCCGAGGCGCGGCGCGTGCTGGACGCCTTCGGTCGCCCCCACATCGACCCGGCAACGCGCGGCATCGGCCACGTGTTCAATCTCGGCCACGGCATCAGCCAGTTCACGCCGCCCGAGCACGTGCTGCACCTGGTGGACGAGGTGCACGCGCATTCGCGCCGCCTGCGCGCGACCGCCTGAGCCCCGACCGCGAGCCCGGACAGCGGTGCCGCGTGCGACACGCAGCACCGCGCTACTGCGTCGGTGCGCGCCCGTCAAGCCGGCCAAACCCGATTCCGGTCAAAAATCGGCCTTGCGGACTTGACTTATGCACAAACAAAAAGCCACTGATACGTATTGTTTCCATCTGGGCCGATACGCGTGCAAGTCATTGATCCATAAAGACCTGAAATCCTGCTGTTTCGATGGGCAAGGTGTCGAAAGCCTTGATTTTCAAGGCCTGCGAGGCGGTTTCGGGGGGTTTTCAACAAAATTATCCACAGATTCTGGGAATGACTCTGAAAGCGGCGATCTGTCAACTACTTAGGGGGCAAATCGCATGTTGATTCCCGATTCGGCGCAGCGCCCGTGACGCACTGGCTCGGCATCGCCGTATCAGCGCCGGCGCATAGCGGAATAACCACAACGCTGACCTACCGCAGCGCCCAGGCCCTGCCTGCCGGCACCCTGGTGCGCGTGCCGCTGGGCGCGCGCGAAGTGCTGGGCGTGGTCTGGCAGGCCGACCTGCCCGAACCACCCGAACCGCTGGCCAGCCAGGCGCGCGCCGTGGCCAGCGTGCTGGAAGGCCTGGCGCCACTGGCGGCCGAATGGCGCACCCTGATCGACTTCACGGCGCGCTATTACCAGCGCGCGCTGGGCGAGGTGGCGCTGGCGGCCCTGCCGCCGCAGCTGCGCGGCCTGAGCGCCGAGCAGCTGGCACGGCGCCTGAAGCGCCCGGCCGCGGCCGCCGCCGACACCGGCCCGCAGGACGACGGCCAGCGACCCCTCACGGCCGACCAGGCACGCGCGCTGGCAGCCATCGAAGCGCAGACGGGGCCGTTCCTGCTGTTCGGCGCCACCGGCAGCGGCAAGACCGAGGTCTACATGCGCGCAGCCGCCACGGCGCTGACGCGCGACGCCCAGGCCCAGGTGCTGGTGCTGGTGCCCGAGATCAACCTGACGCCGCAGCTGGAGGCGCGCTTCGCCGCGCGCTTCGGCGCCGGCGCCTGCGTCTCGCTGCACAGCGGCCTGACGCCGGCACAGCGCCTGAAGGCCTGGCTGGCGGCGCACGCCGGGCAGGCGCGCATCGTGCTGGGCACGCGCGTGGCGGTGCTGGCCTCGATCCCGCGGCTGGCGCTGATCGTGGTCGACGAGGAGCACGACCCGAGCTACAAGCAGCAGGAAGGCGCGCGCTACTCGGCGCGCGACCTGGCACTGTATCGCGGCCACGTCAGCGGCGCGCGCGTCATCCTGGGCTCGGCCACGCCCTCGCTGGAAAGCTGGCAGGCCAGCCTGCCGGCGGCCGACGGCAGCCCCGGCCGGCTGCAGCGCCTGGACATGCCGCGCCGCGTCGGCAGCGCCGACGGCGCCGACCCGCTGGCTGGCCTGCCGCGCGTGCGCCGCGTCGACATGGGGCGCCAGCCGCGCGGCACCCTGATCGCGCCGCCCCTGCTGGCCGCCATCGGCGAGCGCGTGACGCGCGGCGAGCAGGCGCTGCTGCTGCTCAACCGCCGTGGCTGGGCGCCGGTGCTGCACTGCCCGGACTGCGGCTGGAACAGCGAATGCCCGCACTGCAGCGCCTACCGCGTGTTCCACAAGATCGACCGCACGCTGCGCTGCCACCACTGCGGCCTGGCCGAGCGCGTGCCGCGCGCCTGCCCGAGCTGCGGCAACCCGGACATCGGCACCCAGGGGCGCGGCACCGAGCAGCTGGAAGAGCGCGTGACCGAGCTGCTGGCTGACGTGCGGCGCCCCGATGGCAGCCCGGCCCGGGTGGCCCGCATCGACGCCGACACCACGCGCGGCAAGGGTCGGCTGGAGGCCCATCTGGCCGAGGTGCACGCCGGCGCGGTGGACGTGCTGGTGGGCACGCAGATGATCGCCAAGGGGCACGACTTCCGGCGCGTCACGCTGGTGGCGGCGATCAACCCCGACGCGGCGCTGTTCTCCAGCGACTTTCGCGCGCCCGAGCGATTGTTCGCCCTGCTGATGCAGGCGGCGGGCCGCGCTGGTCGCGACACGGACAGCGGCAGCAGCAGCGAGATGTGGGTGCAGACACACCACCCCACGCACCCGCTCCACGTCGCGCTGAAGACGCACGACTACCCCGGCTTTGCCGCCAGCCAGCTGGAGGAACGGCGCCAGGCCGGTCTGCCCCCGTTCAGCCATCTGGCGCTGCTGCGCGCCGAAGCCCGCAGCCAGGAGGCGGCGCAGGCCTTCCTGAACGCGCTGGCCAGCCAGGCGCGCGAGCAGCTGGTGCAGGATCCGGCGCTTGCCGCCGCCCTGGACCAGCTCGGCTGGTATCCGGCCGTGCCGCTGGCGATCCAGCGCGTGGCCCGCATCGAGCGCGCCCAGATGCTGCTGGAAAGCCCCTACCGCAGTGCCCTGCAGCGCGTGCTGGCGGCCTGCCTGCCCCTGCTGCACGCGCTGCGCGCGACGCCCGAACACCGCGGCATCGTGCGCTGGGCGGTGGACGTGGACCCGTTGACGCTCTGAGCCTGAATCCGGCAGTTGACCGCTGATCGTCGTCTTGAAACCCGCATGAATGTTGGCTGCGGCTGCACTGCTGACATTCACCTGCTGGGTGAGAGCGCTATGCGCCCGCCCGCACCACCCGCGCCGCGCCATGCGGCGTTGCTTGTCGTGGCGCACACCCGTGCGCGGCCTCCTCTCGTCTTGCCTGGCACGCCGCGGGCAGCACCGGCAGGCACATCCAACTGCCGGA
>CAYRHV010000264.1:0-3821 GCA_964424045.1 uncultured Ottowia sp.
TGCGGGAAGCCAGAAAAAGGCTTGCGGCGGCGTTGCAGTTCTTGCCAAGGCCACCCGCATTGCCTGCGAACTGCGCCTTGCCACAAGCCCTTTTCTGGCTTCTATAAGTGCCTGTCAGGGCGAAACACTGCACTAGAGTGTCGATGGGCGAGGCCACGGTGCGGTGCACGCGCACCTGCTCGCCGATCTGCCGCGCATGCTCGATCATGCCGGCGCTGATGGTGACGTCGATGTATCGAAGGGGCGGCGCCATGGGTGCTTGCCGGTCGCGCTCAGTCGCGCGCGAAGATCACGATGCGATTGCTGTTGGTGCCGCCGCTGTTGTTGGCCACGCCCCAGCAGTTCGAGGTCTTGGTGAAGTCCTGCTGGTTGATCATGACCCCCAGCGGCGCCAGCGGCAGGCCGGCGGCGGCGGCAATGACCTGCTCTTCCAGGCGCACGGTGGCGTTGCGCACCTCGCCGACTTCGAACGCGACGTGGCCGCCCGGCCGGGTAACGCGCGCCAGCTCGCGCAGCGTGAGGGCGATGAAGGCCTGCCAGGCCGCGACGCTGCGGTGCGAGGCGATGCGCACCGCCTTCGGGTCGATGCCCAGGAACCAGCAGCGCAGCCAGTTGTCGGCCTCGTAGTTGACGATGTCGAGAAACGGCGGCGAGGTCACGGTCAGGGTCACCGCGCCGTCCGGAATCTCGGGCGTGTGGTCGGACTGGCCGGTCAGCAGCAAGCTGCGGCTGGCCACCGGCCCGCCCTGCGACAGCAGGGCCCGGGACTTCTTGCGGATGATCGCCGGCACGTCGCGCAGCGGCGGCGTCTGGCCGCGCTTGGCGTTGATCTTCAGCTGGCGCTCGACCGACACCGCCTGGTTGGGCGGCATGGTGTAGACGGAGAAGAAGCCGGACGAATGGCCGGTCAGGCGGTTGATCGCCACCATGCGGATCCAGCGGTCCACCGGGTCGCTGCGGCCCGTCTGCTCGCGCTCGAGCAGCCAGGCGCGCAGCCCCTCGATGCGCGCCAGCACCGCCGGGTGGTAGAAGGCCAGCAGTTCCTGGTGCTCGAAGCCGGTGAAGCGGTCCCAGGGGACTTCGGCCAGCCGGGCATCGATCTGCGCCAGGCCGGGCGGATTGATGCGCGGCTCGGTGAAGGCGCGGCTGAGCGGGTTGGTGTCGTTGCCGTACGGCACGCGGCCGTGCAGCGCGGCCTCGACCGGCGTCGTGCCGCGGCCCATGAAGGGGTCATGGACCACCTCGCCCGGCCGGCTCAGGCGCTCGATGAAGAAGGCCGGCAGCTGCGGCTTGAAGCAGGCCCGGTAGCTGACCTCGTGGATGCGGTGCGCCTGCCGCTGCCGGGCGGTCCAGAATTCGTTGATGAAATAGGGGACACCCTCGACCTGCTCGACCTGCGTCGGCGTGCCGAAAGCCGAGTAGCGCCGCAGGTCCTCGACCAGGCCATGGGCCGGGACCCGGTCGATCAAGGCGGTGGCCGGCCTACCCATGGCCGGCCTGCTGCGCGCTGCGGATGCGTGTCATGGCGGCAAGGATCGCACATCGGGGCGACCGGTTCAGCAGCGCCGTCACCGCAGATGCGCCAGATCCACCTCGGCCCTGCCCTCCAGCTTCAGGCCCTTGGGCAGCGGGAACTTCATGGTCTCCTCGATGCCCTCGAGCTGGCGCACGCTGCCGACGCCGTATTCGCGCAGCCGGTCCAGCACCTCGCGCACCAGCACCTCGGGCGCCGACGCGCCGGCGGTGACGCCGATGCGCGCCTTGCCGCGCAGCCACTCGCGCTTCAAGTCGTCGGCGCTGTCCACCATGTGGGCCTCGGTGCCGAGCTTTTCCGCCACCTCGCGCAGGCGGTTGGAGTTGCTGCTGGTGGGGCTGCCGACCACGATCACCAGGTCCACCTGGCGCGCCATCGCCTTCACGGCGTCCTGGCGGTTCTGCGTCGCGTAGCAGATGTCCTGCTGCTTGGGCTCGCGGATGTTCGGAAAGCGCGCCTTGATGGCGGCCATGACCTCGGCCGCGTCGTCCACCGACAGCGTGGTCTGCGTCACCACCGCCAGGCGTTCGGCCTGGGTCGGCTGCACGCGCGCCACGTCGTCCACGGTCTCGACCAGGTAGATGCCGCGGCCCAGCTGGCCCATCGTGCCCTCGACCTCGGGGTGCCCCTGGTGGCCGATCATGATGAACTCGTAGCCCTCGCGGCTGAGCTTGGCCACTTCCACGTGCACCTTGCTGACCAGCGGGCAGGTGGCGTCGTAGATCTGGAAGCCGCGCGCCGCGGCCTCGTCCTCCACCGCCTTGGGCACGCCGTGGGCGCTGAAGATCAGGATCGAGCCGGGCGGCACCTCGGCCAGGTCCTCGATGAAGATCGCGCCCTTGGCCTTCAGGTCGTTGACGACGTAGGTGTTGTGCACGATCTCGTGACGCACGTAGATCGGCGCGCCGAACTTGACCAGGGCGCGCTCGACGATCTCGATCGCGCGGTCGACGCCGGCGCAGAAGCCACGCGGCGCGGCCAGCACCACTTCGCCCGGATCAATGATGGTTGGCTTGTCGCTCATAACACCCCGATGAGTTCGACCTCGAAGGTGACCGGCTGGCCCGCCAGCGGGTGGTTGAAGTCCAGGCGCAGCGCGCCGTCGGCGCGCACCTCGCGCACCACGGCGGCGACCTGACCCTCGCCGTCCGGCGTCGGCATGCGCACCACCTCGCCCACGGTGTAGTCCTCGTCCGGGTCGCCCAGCTCGTCCAGCTCGCGGCGCGGCAGCCAGTGGATCAGGTCCGGATTGCGTTCGCCAAAGGCCTCGCCGGCCGGGATCTGGAACACCGCGCTCGCGCCCTCGGCCAGGCCCAGCAGGCGTTGCTCGACCGCCGGCGAAAGCTCGCCAGTACCGATGGACAGCGTGGCCGGCCGGCCGCCGAAGGTGTTGATGACGTCGCCCTGCGGGCCCGCCAGGCGGTAGTGCAGGGTCAGGAAGGAGCCGGGCTCGACGCGGGACATGGGAACGATTCGGGACGAAATGAGGGATTCTAGGAAACCGCGGCATCCCGGACCGATTTGCGGATACTCGCCCGGCCTGGAGCGCGGTCGATTTCCCGATTCGGCCCCGGGGCGCTAGCATCGCCGCAGAACCTCCGGCCCGCTGCCATGCTGCTGAAAGACCTGCCCCCCGATGCCCGCCCGCGCGAGAAGCTGCTGGCGCGTGGGCCGGCGGCGCTGGGCGATGCCGAACTGCTGGCGCTGCTGCTGCGCACCGGCATCGCCGGCAAGAACGTGCTGCAGCTGGCGCAGGAGCTGCTGGCGCATTTTGGCGGCATCGCCGGCCTGCTGCACGCCAGCGCCGAGGAACTGGGCCGCATCAAGGGCCTGGGCGGCAGTGCCAAGCGCGCCGAGCTGCTGGCGGTGCTGGAGCTGGCGCGCCGCGCACTGGCCGAGCAGCTGAAGGAGCGCCCGGCGCTGGACAGCGCCCAGGCTGTCAAACACTACCTGCAGCTGCACCTGGCGGGGCGTGCGCACGAAGTGTTTGCCGTGCTGTTCCTGGACAGCCAGCACCGCCTGATCGCGCTGGAAGAGCTGTTTCGCGGCACCCTGACGCAGACCAGCGTCTACCCGCGCGAGGTGGTGCTGCGCGCCCTGCACCACCACGCCGCCGCCGTGGTGCTGGCGCACAACCACCCGAGCGGCAGCGTGCAGCCCAGCCGCGCCGACGAGGCGCTGACACAGTCGCTGAAGGCGGCGCTGGCGCTGGTCGACGTGCGCGTGCTGGATCACGTCATCGTCGCGCCCGGCCAGGCGCTGTCGATGGCCGAACGGGGGCTGGTGT
>CAYRHV010000265.1:0-3806 GCA_964424045.1 uncultured Ottowia sp.
ACGGCGCGCAGGTGACGAAGACGTCGGGGTAGAAGAAGGCGTTGTCGGCCGCCACCTGTAGCTTCATGTCGGAGATGAAGACGCTGCAGGGGCTACCACGCAGGTGGTTGCGCAGGGCCATGGCCATGTTGAGCGCGATCGTCACGTGCGCGGCGCTGGCGCCGGCCATCGCGAAGACTTCGCCGTCCAGGTATTCGTGCTTGGCGGGCTGCTCGGCCTCCCAGGTCAGGTAGGCGGGGGCGTCGAAAGTGGCTTGTTCGGCAGCGAGGGACATGTTGGCCTCCGGGGGCATGCGCGCGGCGGGATGGCTACAGGCCATTGTGCCTGAAACACGCCGGTGGGCGGCGCCCCGGAATGGCCGTGGCGCTACGCCTGCTGGCTGGCGGATCACACGTGCGCGGCTTCGCCCAGCACGCGTTCCGCCCACTGGTTGAGGCTCGTGCCTTCGGCCTGCGCCGCGATCAGCGCGGCGCGGTGGACTTCGGGTGCCACGCGCAGCATGAGCCGGCCGCTGGCGCTGCTTTGCGGCGTCTTGCCGAGCTTGCGGCAGCTTTCCAGGTAGTCGTCCACGGCCGCATGAAAAGCCTGGTGCAGCGCAGCCACGGAGTCGGCGTGAAAGCCCACGATGTCCGCGATGCCGAGGATGCGACCGACAAGAATGCCGTCCCGGTTGTCGTACTGGATATGGGCGGTGTAGCCCTTGTAGTGCATCTTGCTCATGGCGTGAGCGCATCCACGGGCACGTCGAGTGCCCGCGCCAGTCTTTTCAACGTGGCTGCGGGCCCACTGCGCTTGCCGCTTTCGAGTTGGCTGACGTAAGGCTTGCTCAGCCCGGCCGCGTCCGCCAGCGCCTGCAGGGTGAGGCCGCGATGGGTACGCCAGGCCTTGAGCGGCTGCGTGCCGTCCGCGATGGCATGGGCCACGGCGGCCGGGTAGCGCGTGCCCTCATCGGCGGCGATCGCGCGATCGAACGCTGCCGCATCGGCCGCGTCTTCGATGACGCCGCGCACCTTGCTCCAGAGCTCGACGGGAACGACGTAGAACGCGGGTTTGCCGTTCTTGTGAATGACCTGTACCTTGTTCATTTATAGATACCTCCACGTGCGCCGATGTCCAGGACGAGCACCACAAGTTGTCCAGTATCGACCGTATAAATGACTCGCCAGTCACCCACCCGAAGCCGATAGCCTGGGCGACCCACCAGCTTTTTCACGTTGCGAGCGTTGACTGGATCTGCAGCCAGGGCTTCGATCTTCGACTTGATCAGCGCCCTCGTGTTGGCCGGCATGGCAATCAGGGCACGCAGCGCATGCTTCGTGTACTCGACCGAGTGCATTGCGTCATGTTAGCTAAACGCAAACAAAAAAGCAAACAATCCGGATTGTGTGTGAGGGGCGTGGGCTATCGTGTGCGTCGACACGCGGCGTTACCGCCCAAGCGTTGCAGTTCGGAAGCTGAGCCGTGCCGACGGCTTTCGAGACCACTCATCGAAGAAGTGTGAAGCCCACCGATACGCCGGATTCTGTGCGCCCCGGCGGACCGGTGCGTGACCGCCATTCATCTGGGCCGGGGGTCGCCCGCCCGGCTCGGTGCCACCTACCCGCCAGCTCCGCGGGCCGCATCGACGCTGGCCTACTTGGTGTTGCTGCGCGCAGAGATTGCCCGTTTCACCCGCGCGGGCGGACCCGCACGACTCGTCTCTGTTGCTCTGATCCTCACCTCACGGTGGACAGGTGTTGCCTGCTGCGCTGCCCTGTGCAGTCCGGACGTTCCTCCAGCGCGCCCTTTCGGGACTTGCGCCAGCGGCGGTCTGGTGAGCTTCACGCTGTCAATTATCGCAGAGGGGCCGGAACGTTGCACCGGCTCGAGACAGCCGATGGGAATCCGGCGCGCAATGTAGTAACATAACTACATCATGATTCTGCCAGAGGCATCGCGATGCGCACCACCACTCTTTCCAGTCGGGAGCTGAACCAGGATCTGAGCCGCGCCAAGCGGGCGGCCCGGGACGGCCCCGTGATCATTACTGACCGAGGCCGGCCGGCCCACGTGCTGCTGAGCATCGAGGCCTACCGGCGCCTGGCGGGCGGACGGCGCAACATCGTTGACGCACTGGCCATGCCGGGCTCGGTGGCGGTTGAGTTCGAGCCGGCGCGCGCGGTCATCGGCTTGCAGCCGGCGGATTTGTCGTGAGGATCGTGCTCGACACCCATGTGGTGTCGGAGTTGCGCAAGGCGCGGCTGGGCCGGGCCGACCCGCGGGTGCTGAGGTGGGCGGCCAGCCTGGACGCAGACGATCTTTTCGTGTCCGTGATCACATTGCTGGAGCTCGAACTGGGTGTCTTGCAGATCGAGCGCCGCGATGCGGCCCAGGGTGCGGTGCTGCGGCAGTGGCTGGAGCAAGCGGTGCTGCCGGAGTTTGCCGAGCGCAGCCTGCCGGTGGACACGGCCGTTGCGCGGCGCTGTGCGCGCCTGCACGTGCCCGATCCGCGCAGCGAGCGCGATGCGCTGATTGCCGCGACCGCCCTGGTGCACGGCATGACGGTGGCCACGCGCAACGTGACCGACTTCGAGCCGATGGGAGTGCCCGTCTGCAACCCGTGGGCGGGTGAATGAGGTTCGGGCTCGGGGCGGGCTTGGTGCCGGCAAGAGCCGAAAGGCTCGGGTTGGAGCGGCAGCGCTCCCTTGCAGGCGGCGCGGACCATAGGGCAACGCTGAACAAGTTCTTCGCGCGCTGCGCATCCCTGTCTGCGGCGGTCTGCGACGTTGCAAATGCTCGCGAGCTACGGCTATTGCTGCGCTTCGCGCCTTGCATCCCATCCCCAGGCAGGGCGCGCCGCATCACGGGAACTTGTTCAGCGTCGCCCTGGTTGACCTGATTCGAGACTGGCTGGTCGAAGCCCGCCCCTCCGTTATCGCCGCCAGGCATATCCATATGGGTGACACGCGCGCGGCGCCGGAGAAGAATGCTGGTTTCAGTTCAATTCGAAAGCCAGTCATGAGATTCGACAACATCCTCCAGACCATCGGTCGCACGCCCGCGGTGCGCGTCAACCGCCTGTTCGGGCCGGACGCGCAGGTGTGGGTGAAGTGCGAGCGCGCCAACCCGGGTGGCTCGCTGAAGGACCGCATCGCGCTGGGGATGGTGGAGGATGCCGAGCGCGCCGGACGCCTGAAGCCCGGCGGCATCATCATCGAGCCGACCAGCGGCAACACCGGCATCGGGCTGGCGCTGGTGGCGGCCGTCAAGGGCTACCAGATCATCCTGGTGATGCCCGAGAGCATGAGCATCGAGCGCCGGCGCCTGATGCTGGCCTATGGCGCGAAGTTCGAGCTGACGCCGAAGGAGAAGGGCACCGGCGGCGCCGTCGAGCGCGCCAAGGAACTGGCGGCGCAGACGCCGGGCGCGGTGCTGCTGAACCAGTTCGACAACCCGGCCAACGTCGACGCGCACGCGCGCACCACGGCCCAGGAGATCCTGGCCGACTTCCCCGAAGGGCTGGACGCGATCATCACCGGCGTCGGCACGGGCGGCCACATCACGGCTTGCGCCCAGGTGCTCAAGCCCAGGTGGCCGCAGCTGAAGGTCTACGCGGTGGAGCCGGCCAAGTCGCCGGTGATCAGCGGCGGCAAGCCGGGGCCGCACGGCATCCAGGGCCTGGGCACGGGCTTCATCCCGAAGATTCTCGACACCCAGGCGCTGGACGGCGTCATCACCATCGAGGACGAGGACGCCCGCAGCTGGGGCGCGCGCAGCGCGCGCGAGGAGGGCCTGCTGGTGGGCATCAGCAGCGGCGCCACGCTGGC
>CAYRHV010000266.1:0-3784 GCA_964424045.1 uncultured Ottowia sp.
CGCTCAACGCTCAACGCTCAACGCTCAACGCTCAACGCTCAACGCTCAACGCTCCCGGCATCCGGGGCGCACCAGCGTCAGCAGGATCACCAGCGCAAAGATCACGAACCAGACGAAGGACCAGTTGGCGATGGTGCCGCCCAGGAAGGTCCAGTCCACGGCGCTGCAATCGCCGCCGCCGCGGAAAATCATGGGAATCGCGCGCTGCAGCGGAAACGACTCGATCATGCCGTAGAGGTCGCGCCCGCAGGTGGCGAACTCGGGCGGGTTCCACTGCAGCCAGCTCTGGCGTGCCGCGGTGAAGGCGCCAAAGCCGCTCATCGCCACCGCCAGCAGGCCCCACAGCCGCCAGGCGCCGACCCGGCTCGACAGCGCCGCCAGCAGGCAGAACACGCCGACGATGATCAGCGCATAGCGCTGCACGATGCACATCGGGCACGGATCGAGCCCGACCACGTTCTGCAGGTAGAGGATGCCGAACGCCAGCATGGCGGCGCAGATGGCAGCAATGGCGGCAAAGACGCGGCGCGGCCGCGCAAGCAGGGTATCAAGCACAGACGGGAACCTGTCGGGCCGTGTCGCGCGCCAGAGGCGGCACGATCAGCGTTTGCGGAAAAGCCCGCGATTCTAGCGGGCCGGCCGGCTCAACCCGCGTGCTGGCGCATCCAGGCCACCAGTGCATCGACGAACTTTTGCACATGCTCGCGGCTGGCGCTGCCGATTTCGCCGTCGACGACCAGGCCTTCCTTCCAGGTCAGGTACGTCTCGGGCTGCCCGAGCTGCGGCATGGCCAGAAAGCCCAGCACGCTGCGCAGGTGCGACTGGGCGATCGCGGTGCCGATGGCGCCGATCGACACCCCTGCCATGGCCGCCGGCTTGCCCGTCCACTTGCTCTGGCCCCAGGGGCGCGAAGCCTGGTCGATCGCGTTCTTCAGCACGCCCGGGATGGAGCGGTTGTATTCGGCCGTCACGAACAGCACGCCGTCGGCCGCCTCGATCTCCTGGCGCAGCCGGGCCACGGACGGCGCCGGGGTCTCGGCATCACTGTCCTGGTTGTAGAGCGGCAGGTCGTCGATGCGTACGAAGTGCGCCTCCACGCCGGCCGGCAACAGCCGGACCAGGGCCTCGGCGAACTGGCGGTTGTAGGACTGCTTGCGGATGCTGCCAACGAGAATAGCGAGCCGGATGGGTGGCATGGGATCGACTCCGATGAAGAGGGTGAGACGCGCCGGGTGCCCGCCATCGCAGGCCGCCGAACCTGGCAACTGTAGCGGCGGAATCGCCAGGGTGCACGGCGCTCTCCATAATCGGCCCATGACACCCACCGATCCGCAAGCTTCCGCCGCAGACGAAGCGCCCGCCGCCCACGCCCCGCGCCGCCAGCGCGGCATCCAGTCGATCGAGGTCGGCATGCGCGTGCTGGACGCCCTGACCCAGCAGGCGCGGCCCCTGCCGCTCAAGCAGCTGGCGCAACTGGCCGACATGGCGCCCGGCAAGGCACATCCCTATCTGGTCAGCTTCATGGCCAGCGGCCTGGTCAAGCAAAGCCCCCTCACCGGCTTCTACGAGCTGGGTCCGAAGGCCCTGCAGCTCGGCCTGGCGGCGCTGCAGCAGCTCGATCCGCTCACCGAAGCGAGCGGCGAGGCGGCGCAGCTGGCGGCCGAATCGGGACTGTCGGTGGCCCTCATGGTGCGCGGCAATCTGGGGCCCACGGTGGTGCGGCTGGACGAGCCGCACTACCCGCTGCACATGAACCTGCGCGTGGGCACCGTGATGTCGATCCTGGGCACGGTCACCGGCCGCGTGTTCGCCGCCTACCTGCCGCAGGACATGGTGCGCGCCCTGGTGGCCGACGAACACGAACGCGTGGTCGGGGCGCGTGCCGCGACCCAGGCCCGCGGCAGGCGGGAGCCGGAAGGCCTGGCCTGGCTCGACAGCGCCGAGATCCAGCAGGCCCTGGCCGAGATCCGCCAGCACGGCATGGGCCGTGGCGTCGGCACGCCGCTGCCCGGCGTCAACACGCTGTGCGCACCGGTGTTCGGAGGCGACGGTGCGCTCGCCCTGACCATGACCATGGTCGGACCCCATGGCGTGTTCGACGCCGAGATCGACAGCGAATCCGGCCGCCTGCTGCGCAGCCACGCCGAGCGCGTGTCGCACCGCCTCGGCCACGCGGCAGTGCACCCCGCCTGAGCGCACCCGGGCACGCTGCCTCGACCGGCCAGGCCGGGGCCGCGTCGCCGGTCCAACCCGCCATCGCGTTCCAGGTCGCCGAACCGGCTTCAGGCCGGCGACCGGGCGGTTGGCGCGTGCCCATCCGTGCGTAGATACATTTGGTTGTAATTAAACATAGACAAATGCATTGATTAATATTGAATTTCTTGGGACAATCCATGGCATCGAACACCTGCAAGGAAAACGAAGCCATGAACGAAAAGAAATTTGCCTCCCAGGGCGACCTGGAAGAAAAGAAGATCAGCTGGGAGCAGCTGTCCGAGAACGCCTACGCCTACACCGCCGAGGGCGACCCCAACACCGGCGTCATCATTGGCGATGACGCGGTCATGATCGTCGACGCCACCGCCACCCCGGTGGCGGCGCGGGGCGTGATCCGCAAGATCCGCGAGATCACCGACAAGCCGATCAAATACGTGGTGCTGACGCACTACCACGCGGTGCGCGTGCTCGGTGCCTCGGGCTACAAGGACGAGGGCCTGGAGCAGATCATCGCCAGCCAGGACACCTGGGACCTGATCGTCGAGCGCGGCCAGCAGGACATGGATTCCGAGATCGGCCGCTTCCCGCGCCTGTTCCAGGCCGTCGAGAGCGTGCCCGGCCTGACCTGGCCGACGCTGACCTTCCAGGGCGAGATGACGCTCTGGCTGGGCCGGCTGGAAGTGAAGATCCAGCAGATCGGCCGCGGTCACACCAAGGGCGACACCATCGTCCACCTGCCGGCCCAGAACATCTGCTTCTCGGGCGACCTGGTCGAATACGAGGCCGCCTGCTACTCGGGCGACGCCTACCTGTCCGAGTGGCCGCAGACGCTGGACCGGCTGGCGGCGATGAAGTTCGACAAGCTGGTGCCCGGCCGCGGCCCGACCCTGATCGGCGCCGACGTGGTGCAGAAGGGCCTGGCCTACACGCGCGACTACATCAGCACGCTCTACCGCAGCGCCCAGGAAGCCGTGGCCCAGGGCAAGGACCTGAAGGCCACCATGGCGCACGCGCGCCAGGCCATGGACCCGAAGTTCGGCCACGTCTTCATCTACGAGCACTGCCTGCCCTTCAACGTGACGCGCGCTCACGACGAGGCCAGCGGCGTCCGCGATCCGCGCATCTGGACCGCCGAGCGCGACCAGCAGATGTGGCACGCGCTGCAGGACTGAGCGCCGAACCGATGACGAATGACCGCCGGCTGCCGCCGGCATGACCAATGACCCCACTCGTCATTTGTCATCGAAGCGCAGCGAGGTCATTGGTCATTCAGAGAAAGCCAAGCCGCTGAAGAACCCACCGAGGAGACACCCCATGAACACCCCAAATCCCGCCCCGGCAGCCACCCAGCACCACACCCAGGTAGCGGTCGTGGGCAACGGCCCGGTCGGCCAGACCGCCGCCTTGTTGCTGGCCCGCTGGGGCATCGACTGCATCGTGGTCGATCGCCGGCCGCAGCGCGACGTCATCGGCTCGAAGGCCATCTGCCAGCAGCGCGACGTGCTCGACGTCTGGGAGTCGGTCGGCGTGGGCCACAAGATCGCCGCCGAAGGCCTCACCTGGGACC
>CAYRHV010000267.1:0-3754 GCA_964424045.1 uncultured Ottowia sp.
ACCAGGCCCCAGTCGCGCAGCTCATGCGCGGGCCCGTCCGACGCCAGGCCGGTTTCCTCGCACACCTCGCGCGCCGCGGTGCGCGCCAGCGGCTCGTCCTCGGCCTTGCGGCTGCCGGTCACCGACTGCCAATACTCACCCTGGGTGTCGGCGCGCCGGATCAGCAGCACCTCGAGCGCCGGGTTGTGGATCACCACCAGGACGGACTGCGGAAGCTTGAATCTCATCTTCGACCTCCATGCGGTCGGCGCGGCGCGCTCGTCAGAGCAGCTGGCGCAGTACCAGGCGCAGCAACGGTCGCGCGCGTTGCGCCAGTTGCCAGCCCGACCAGGCGCGCAGGCCCAGGCCCATCACCAGCCGCGGGCGCACCACCGCCATGCCCGCCAGCGCCGCGCCCAGCACCAGCCAGACGCCAGGGTGCTCGCGCACCCGATCAACGCCACCGCGCACCCGGTCGGCGGCGCGGAAAGCTGGCCGCAGGACTCCGGTACCGACGCGCAACTGCTCGCGCAGCTGCGCCGAGCGCAGCACCAGCTGTTCGCGCCGGGCGGTCCGCTCGGCGGGCGACATGCGCGTCGGCGCGTTCATGAGCGCAGCCGCTCCTGATCACGACGCAGCTCGTCCACGCTCGAGCGGAACAGGCGCAACCCGCTCTGCAGGCCACGCCAGGCCAGGATCGCCAGCACCGTGCCGCCACCGAGGAACAGCGTGGTGAACACGGCCAGCGCCAGCAGGCGTTGCGTGTCCCACAGCAGCACCGTGCACAGCAGCGCCAGGAAGATCAACCCGAAGCTCAGCAGCACCAGCGCCAGCACGCCCTGCACCAGCAGCGTCGCCAGGCGCGCGATGTCCTCGCGCGCCTCGATCGCCAGCAGTTCGAGCCGGACCTGGACCAGCTCCAGCAGGTCGGCCAGCACGCCGCGCACGCGCGCGGCACTGCTCTCGGCGGCTGGTTTCACATTCCTCGCGCCGCTCAGCGACGGCCCAGCAGCACCCCGATCAGCATGCCCACCGCGGCGGCCGCACCGATCGACGACCAGGGGTTCTCGTGCACGTAATCGTCGGTGGCGTTCGCCGCGCGCCGCGCACTGGCGCGCACGACGGCCTCGGCATCGGCCAGCTTTTCGCGCGCGACCGCCAGGTTCTTGCGCGCGCGCACCCGCAGATCGGCGATCCGGCTGTCGGTATCGCCCGCGGTCGCGGCCAGCAATTCCTCGGCGTCGGAGATCACGCGACGCAGGTTGGTAACCAGTTCGTCCTTGCCCTCGGCGATCCCGTCGGCCACATCTGAAATCGTTGACATCAGCGTATCTCCTTGCAAAAAAATCATCGTAGCAGACGCCCGGTCGCGCCGGCCAACGTCACGCCGGCTGCGGATTGCGCAGGCGGATGTGCAGCTCGCGCAGCTGCTTTTCATCCACCGGACTGGGCGCCTGCGTGAGCAGGCACTGCGCGCGCTGCGTCTTCGGGAAGGCGATCACGTCGCGGATCGACTCGGCCCCGGCCATCAGCGTCACCAGGCGGTCCAGGCCGAAGGCCAGGCCGCCGTGCGGCGGCGCGCCGTAGCGCAGCGCATCGAGCAGGAAGCCGAACTTGGCGCGCGCCTCCTCGGGCGAAATCTTCAGTGCCGAGAACACCTTGGCCTGCACCTCGGCGCGGTGGATCCGCACCGAACCACCGCCCATTTCCCAACCGTTGAGCACCATGTCGTAGGCCTTGGCCTGGCAGCGGCCGGGATCGGTGTCCATGAACTCCTCGTGCCCGTCCTTGGGCGCGGTGAAGGGGTGGTGCACGGCGCTCCAGCGCTGCTCGTCCTCGTCCCACTCGAACATCGGGAAGTCCACCACCCACAGCGGCGCCCAGCGGTCCTCGAACAGCCCGGCCTTGCGGCCGAACTCGCCCAGGCCGACCTTCAGGCGCAGCGCGCCGATGGCATCGTTCACCACGCGCGCCTTGTCGGCACCGAAGAACAGGATGTCGCCGTCCTGGGCGCCGCTGCGCTCCAGAATGGCGGCCAGCGCCGCGTCGTGCAGGTTCTTGACGACCGGCGACTGCAGGCCCTCGCGTCCCTTGGCCACTTCGTTGACCTTGATCCAGGCCAGGCCGCGGGCGCCGTAGATCTTGACGAACTCGGTGTAGCCGTCGATCTCGCCGCGGCTGATCGCGGCGCCGCCGGGCACGCGCAGCGCCACGACACGGCCGCCCGGCGTGGTGGCCGGGCCGCTGAAGACCTTGAAGTCCACGTCCGCCATGACGTCGGTGAGCTCGGTCAGTTCGAGCCTGATGCGCAGGTCCGGCTTGTCGGAGCCGAAGCGGTGCATCGCCTCGGCATGCGCCATGACCGGAAAATCACCCAGCTCGACGCCCAGGGCCTGCTGGAACACGTCGCGGATCATGCGCTCGAACAGGGCGCGGATCTCCTCTTCGCCGAGGAAGGAAGTCTCGCAGTCGATCTGCGTGAACTCGGGCTGGCGATCGGCGCGCAGGTCCTCGTCGCGAAAGCACTTGGTGATCTGGTAGTAGCGGTCGAAGCCCGAGACCATCAGCAGCTGCTTGAACAGCTGCGGCGACTGCGGCAGGGCGAAGAACATGCCGTCGTGCACGCGGCTGGGCACGAGGTAGTCGCGCGCGCCCTCGGGCGTGCTCTTCGTGAGCATCGGCGTCTCGATGTCGATGAAGCCCTCGTCGTCGAGAAAGCGGCGCACCGCCATCGCCACCCGGTAGCGCAGGCGCAGGTTCTCCTGCATCAGCGGTCGGCGCAGGTCGAGCACCCGATGCGTCAGGCGCGTGGTCTCCGACAGGTTGTCGTCGTCGAGCTGGAACGGTGGCGTGACCGAGGGGTTGAGCACCACCAGTTCATGACACAGGACCTCGATCCGGCCGCTCGCCAGTTCCTCGTTCACCGTGCCCTCCGGGCGCGCGCGCACCAGGCCCTTGACCTGGATGCAAAACTCGCCGCGCAGGTCCTCGGCGATGGCGAACATCTCGGGCCGGTCCGGGTCGCACACCACCTGCACCGTGCCCTCGCGGTCGCGCAGGTCGATGAAGATCACGCCCCCATGGTCGCGCCGGCGATTCACCCAGCCGCACAGGGTGACCAGCTGGCCCTCCAGGGCCTCGGTCACCAGTCCGCAATAGTGGGAACGCATGGAAGACATACGGTAGATCGCTTTCGAATCGTCAGAAGTGAGGAAGACCGGCAGCCCCGGCGCCGCGTCCGCCACCGCGCGCATCGGCCACGCGGCGTCGGCCCGTGTTGGCGCGCCAGCCAGTCATGTGGGGCCCGTGCGCGCCTTTGTCAAGGTTCCGGATGCAGGCCGGCAGGAGCCGCGTCGGCACTCTCGAGCGCGGGCGCCCCCCGTTCGGGCAGGGTCTCCGGCGGCGCCACGACGCCCATGGAAATGATGTACTTGAGCGCCTCGTCGACCCCCATCGCCAGTGGCACGACGTCGGCGCGCGGCACCATCAGGAAGAATCCCGAAGTCGGGTTCGGCGTGGTCGGCACATAGACGCTGATGTAGTCGCCCCCCAGGAAACTCGCGACCTCGCCGCCCGGCTTGCCGGTCAGGAAGGCGATGGTCCAGGCGCCGTGGCGTGGATACTGGATCAGCAGGGCCTGCGAAAACGCCTGCCCCTTGCCGGAAAACAGCGTGTCGGAAACCTGCTTGACGCTGGAATAGATGCTGCGCACGACCGGGATGCGCGTCATCAGCCGGTCCCACTGGCGCAGCGACCACTGGCCGAACATGTTGGC
>CAYRHV010000268.1:0-3742 GCA_964424045.1 uncultured Ottowia sp.
GATCAGCATGTTCTCGTTGCCGTGGCGCATCATCTCCATCAGGCGGTGCTCCAGCAGCTTGATCTTCTCGCGCAGCATCTCGGCCTGGCGCTCCTGCAGGCTGACGGCGCGCCCGCCATGCGGGCTGCTGAGCTGCACCGCCGTCAGCAGCTCGGCATGGCGCTCGAAGAAGTCGGGCGTCTGGATCAGGAATTCGGCGATGTCTTCTTCGGTGATGGGCGGGGTCATGCGGGCTCCGGAAATTCGCGGGCGCGCGGGCGTGCGCCCCGGAACGGGCGCGTGCACACGGCGCCAGCACGATCCTGATTATCCCCGCGCGGCATCGACCGGCCCATCGCGCGCGATGCGGCCGTCGACCAGCTCGGCCACGCGGTCGCAGCGCGCCGCCAGGCGCGGGTCGTGCGTGACGACGATGAAGGCGGTGCCGCGCTGCTCGTGGATCTGGCGCAGCAGGGTGAACACGGCGTCGGACGAGGCGGTGTCGAGGTTGCCGGTGGGCTCGTCGGCCAGCACCAGCGGCGGCTCGTGCACCAGCGCCCGCGCGATCGCCACGCGCTGCTGCATGCCGCCGGACAGCTCGGACGGCCGCTTGTGCAGCGCCTGGCCCAGGCCAACCGCCGCCAGCAGCTCGCGCGCCCGCCGCAGGTCGTCGGCGCCCACGCGGCCGTGCGTCATCAGCGCCGGCAGGGTGACGTTCTCCAGCGCCGTGAAGGCCGGCAGCAGGTGGTGGAACTGGAACACGAAGCCGAGCGCGCGCCGGCGCAGCAGGGTCAGCGCCTCGTCGTCCAGGCCGTGCACGGCCCGGCCCTGCAGCCGGTAGCTGCCGGCGGTGGGCGGCTCCAGCAGGCCGAGCAGGTTGAGCAGGGTGCTCTTGCCCGAGCCCGAGGGGCCGATCAGGGCCATGAACTCGCCCGGCGCCACCACCAGGTCGATGCCGTGCAGCACCTCGGCCTCGTTCGGCTGGCCGACGTTGTACGACTTGCGCACGCCCTGCAGCGCAACCAGCGGCGTCGCCTGCTCCGTCACGCCCCGCTCACAGCCGGATCGCCCGTGCCGGGTCCATGCGCGCGGCGCGGCGCGCCGGCGCGACCGCCGCCAGCACGCCGCAGGCCAGCGCCAGCAGCGCGGTCTGCAGTGCCGTCTCCAGCGGCAGCACGAGCTCGAACAGTGGCCGGCCGTCGGCACCCACGGCCAGGCGCGTGAACAGCCAGATCAGCAGCATCGCCAGCAGCACGCCGAACACCGAACCCAGGGCGCCGAGCAGCGCGCCCTCGACCAGGAACACGCGCAGGATCTGCCCGCGCGTGGCGCCCATGGCGCGCAGGATGCCGATCTCGCGCCGCTTCTGCACCACCGACACCACCAGCACGCTGGCGATGCCCAGCACCACCACCACCGCCACCACGGCGCGGATCACGGTGGTGCTGACGTTCTGCGCGTTCAGCGCCGACACCAGCTGGGCATTGGTCTCCTGCCAGCTCTCGATCTTGTAGGGCAGGCTGTCGCGCAGGCCGGCCGCCGTCGCCTCGGCCTGCCAGGGGTCGTGCAGCTGCACGTCGACCACGGTGGCGCCACCGGGCAGACCGAGCAGGCTTTGCGCCGCGCGCAGCGGCACGATCACGCTGCGCCGGTTCAGGTCCTTGAAGCCGAAGTCGGCCAGCCCGCTGACGCGCATCGATTCGGTCACGCGGCCGCTGTCGATCGCCAGGCGATCGCCGACGCGCAGGCCCAGGTCGGCCGCCAGCTCGGTGCCGATGATGGCCTCGCCCGGCTCCAGCCGCGCGCTGCCGGCGGTGATGCGCTGGCGCAGGTTCACCAGGCGGTCGTAGCGCACCAGCTCGACCCCCATCAGGGCGATCGCCTGCGTCGCCTCGCCGCGCAGCGCCAGGCCGCTGCCCGAAACCATGGGCGAGACCGTGCGCACGTCGGCGCGCTGCTCCAGCAGCGGCACCAGCGCCTGCCAGTTGGCGACCGAGCGCAGGCGCTGGGCGCGCGCCTGGGTGTCGCTGATGATGGGCGCGGCGCCGGGCGGGCGCGGCCAGGCCGGCGTCACCACGTCGTCCGGCGCGCGCAGTGCGATGTGCGCCTGCGTGCCCAGCGTCTTGGCCACGGTGTTGCGCTGCAGGCCGTTGATCAGGGCCGTGATGTAGGCGATCACCGCCACCCCGGCGGCGACGCCGAGCACGATCAGCAGCGTCTGCATGCGGCCCTCGCGCAGGAAGCGCAGCGCCACGTGCCATTCGAAGCCCAGGAAGCTCACTGGACGACCCTCCGCGCTGCGCGCTGCGGGATTCGCGCTTGGGAGCGGCCCGGCGCGCTCACTGGACGACCCTCCGCGCTACGCGCTGCGGGATTCGCGCTTGGGAGCGGCCCGGCGCACTCATGGCCTCATCGCCCCAGCGCGCCGCTGATGGCCTGGACCGGGTCGCCGCCATCCCCGCCAGCGGACCGGGTGGCCGGATCCCAGGCCACCACGCGCGCACGCACGCGCTCGCCAGGGCGCACGCTGGGCGTCAGCAGCACGCGATCGCCGGCAGCCAAGCCGTCCAGCACCTCGGCTGCTTCCAGCGTGCGCAGGCCCAGTCGCAGCGCCACCGCCGCCACGCGCCCGTCCTGCACACGCCAGGCGGTGGCGCCGCCGGGGCTGCCCTCGCCGCGCAGCGCCGCCAGCGGCAGCACGAGAGCCTGCTCGCGCGCGCCGGTGCGCACCTCGACCGAGAGCGTCATGTCCTCGCGCAGGAAGGCCGGCACGGCGTCGACCGGCTCCAGCTTGACCTCGACCGCGCCGCGCGCGGCGTCCACCGCGGGCGCGATCGACAGCACGCGGGCGGCAAACGGCTGCGCCGGGAAGGCGTCGGCCACCACCTGCGCCGGCTGTCCGGGCGCGAGCTGGTCCAGGAAGCGCTCGTCGACCTGCGCCACCAGCTGCGTCGGCCCGGCCAGCGCCAGGCTGAGCAGGGCCATGCCGGGCTGCACGATCTGGCCCGGCTCGACGTTGCGCACGAGGACGCGTGCATCCGCCGGCGCACGCACCGTCAGCTGCGCCAGGCGCACCCGGGCCGCTGCACGCGCGGCCTCGGCCTGGGCCAGCTGGGCGCGTGCCTGCGCCAGCTCGCTGCCGGCATCGCCCAGGGCCTGGCGCTGGGCCTCGGCGGCGTGGCGCTGGGCGCGCGCCACGTCGACGGCGCGGCGCGTCTCGTCCAGCCGCGCTGCACTCACGAAGCCCTGCGTCACCAGCTGCTCGGTGCGCGCCAGCTCGCGCTCGGCCACCCGGAGGGTGGCACCAGCCTGCGCCAACTGCGCCTGTGCCACCTCGCGGCTGCTGCCGCGCAGGCCCTGCAACCGCGCCTGCGCCTGCACCGCGCTGGCCTCGGCCTGGGCCAGGGCGCTGGTGGCCTCCTCCGTCTCCAGCAGCACCAGCGCCTCGCCGGCCGGCACGACATCGCCCTCGCGCACCGCCACGCGCGCCACGCGCCCGGTCAGGGTGGCACCGACACTGACGCGCGACAGCGTCTCCACGCGGGCCGAGAACTGCAGCGTGCGCGTCAGCGGCGCGATGCGCAGCTCGACCACGTCGACCGCCGTCAGCCGCAGCCACAGGAACAGCAGCACGGCCGCGAGCGCCAGCAGCAGTCCGGCAAGCAGCCAGCCGAAGCGCTTCATGCAGCGCCCCGCTGCCGCGGGCACGGCAGCCAGAGCGACGAAGGGAAATCGGCCATCGCACGATTATCCTCGGGGCCTG
>CAYRHV010000269.1:0-3726 GCA_964424045.1 uncultured Ottowia sp.
GCCTGGACCTGCTGTTCCTGGCCAAGGCGATCGAGCGCATCGGCGATCATTCGAAAAACGTCGCCGAGCTCATCATCTATCTGGTCGAGGGCAAGGACGTGCGCCACGCCGCCCTGGAAGAGATCGAATCCAGCATTCAATGAAGACACATGGCCCCCACGCTGCCGCGCTTCGCCTAGTTCGCTGTCCCTCGAGGGGATCGCTTTCTTGCTCCGAGGCGGCCCGGCGATGAAAGACCGCCCGCGTGTGCTCGTGGTCGAGGACGAGCCGGCCATTGCCGAGCTGATCGCGGTGAACCTGCGCCACGCCGGCTTCGAGCCGGTCTGCGTCGAGGACGGCGAGGCCGCCCAACGCGAGCTCGACGCCGTGCTGCCCGACGTGATCCTGCTCGACTGGATGCTGCCCGGCGCCAGCGGCCTGCAACTGGCGCGCCGGTGGCGTGCCGACGCGCGCAGCCGGCCGGTGCCGATCCTGATGCTGACCGCGCGCGGCGACGAGCCGGACAAGGTGGCCGGGCTGGACGCCGGCGCCGACGACTACATCACCAAGCCGTTCTCGACTCAGGAGCTGCTGGCGCGCATCCGCGCCGTGCTGCGCCGGCGCGCGCCCGAACAACTGCGCGACAGCGTGGCGATCGGCGAGCTGCAACTCGACGCCGCCACGCACCGCGTGAGCTGGCAGGGCGCGCCGATCCGGCTCGGGCCGACCGAGTTTCGCCTGCTGCACTATCTGATGAAGCACGCCGAGCGCGTGCACAGCCGCCAGCAACTGCTCGACAAGGTCTGGGGCGACCACGTCTTCATCGAGGAGCGTACCGTGGACGTGCACGTCAAGCGCCTGCGTGAGGCGCTGGGCCCGGCCGGGAGCATGGTCGAGACCGTGCGCGGCGCCGGCTACCGCCTCACGGCGGCCCGATCCCGGCCGCGTCATGATTAGCTGCGTCGGCGAGCCATGCCCGCGTCCCGTCGGGGCCGCCCGTGCTTGAGCGCTTCCTGTTGCTGCTCGGCCTGCAACTGGCGGGCGGCACGCTCGGCGCCTGGCTCGGCGGCGCCTGGGGCGCGGCCGCCGGCGTGGCGCTGGCTGCCTGGCTGGGCCTGGGCTGGGAGTCGCGGCGTGGCCTGCGCGTGCTGCGCTGGCTGCGCCAGGACGGGGCGCCAGCCGGCGCGCCGTCGCTGCGCGGCCCGTGGGGCGAGGCGGCCGACCGCATGCAGCGGCTGCTGCGCCAGCAGCAGCACCAGGTGGCCGCGGGCGAGGCGCGCCTGCACGAATTCCTGGCCGCGATGCAGGCCGCGCCCGACGGCGTGGTGCTGCTCGACGCCCAGGGCCGGATCGAATGGTGCAACCAGACCGCCGCGCGGCACCTCGGGCTCGACCCGGTGCGGGACCTGCTGCAGCCCATCGGCAACCTGCTGCGCGAGCCGGCCTTCCACGCCTACCACGCCGGCGGCGATTTTTCGGACGAGCTGCTGCTGCCCGGGCGCAGCAGCACGCCGACGCGCCCGGTGCGGCTGTCGCTGCGCCTGTATCCCTACGGCCAGGGGCGCCAGCTCATGCTGTCGCGCGACGTCACCGCGATCGAGCAGGCCGAGGCCATGCGGCGCGACTTCGTGGCCAACGTCTCGCACGAGATCCGCACGCCGCTGACGGTGCTGGCCGGCTTCGTCGAGACGCTGCAGACGCTGCCGCTGGACCCGGCCGAACGGGCGCGTTACCTGGAGCTGATGGCGCAGCAGGGCCGGCGCATGCAGCACCTGGTGCAGGACCTGCTGACACTGTCGCGCCTGGAGGGCAGCCCGCTGCCCGGCCGGGACGAATGGACGCCGGTGTCGGCCCTGCTGCGGCGCTGCCAGGAGGAGGGCACCGCGCTGTCGGCGCTGCTCACGCCCGAGGGCGCGCCACCACACGTGCTGCGCTTTCTGCCCGAGGCCGAATGGGACCGCTGCGGCGAGATCGCCGGCGCCGCCGCCGAACTGCAGAGCGCGCTGTCCAACCTCGTCACCAACGCCGTGCGCTACACGCCCCCGGGCGGGCGCATCACCGTGTCGTGGCAGCCGATGCCCGCTGGCGGCGCGCGCTTCACGGTGTCCGACACCGGGCCGGGCATTGCGCCCGAGCACCTGCCGCGCCTGACCGAGCGCTTCTACCGCGTCGACCGCAGCCGCTCGCGCGAGAGCGGTGGCACCGGCCTGGGCCTGGCCATCGCCAAGCACGCGCTGCAGCGCCACGGCGCGCACCTGCGCATCCGCAGCACGCTGGGGCAGGGCTCCGAGTTTTCAGCCGATTTCCCGGCCAGCCGGCTGCGCTAGAGCGTTTTCGATTTACACCCTTACATATCCGCAAGATTCGAAGTAGTTGCTGCACTCATGCGGTGGGAAGCGATCGAGCAGTTCGCCGATGTGATCCCACAGAGCATCGACTTGGCGCACAGCGGCGCGTCGAAGCAGCGCCTTGAGCTTGGCAAAGAGCTTCTCGATGGGATTGAGGTCCGGTGAGTAAGGGGGCAAGTAGCGGATCGTGGCGCCCACCGCCTCGATCGCCTCGCGCACACCGGCCACCTTGTGGCTGGACAGGTTGTCGGCGATGACCACATCGCCGGGGCGCAAGGTGGCGCACAGAAACTGCTGCACGTAGGCCAGGAAGAAGGCCCCATCCATCGGCCCGTCCAGGACCATCGGCGCGGTCACCGCATCGCAGCGCAAGGCGGCCACGAAGGTGGTGGTCTTCCAGTGCCCGTGGGGCGCCGCACCGAGGCAGCGCTGACCTCGCGGGGCGCGGCCACGGGTGGGCGTCATGGCGGTGTGGGCCCAGGTCTCGTCGATGAACACCAGACGGGCTGGATCCCAACCGCCCTGATCGTGCTGCCACTCATGGCGTGCCCGCTTGACGTCCGCGCGCTCTTGCTCGCTGGCGTGCAGGGTTTTTTTTAAAGCTCAACTGCCACTTGTCCAGCTGATGCCACAGCGCCGGCGGCTTGATCTGAATGCCGTGTTGCTCGGCCAGGCGCTCGCATAGCTGGGCCAGCGTCAAGTCCGGCTGCTCGCTGATCCAGTCACGCAGCGTCGCCTGCAAATGAGCGATTCGCGAGACGCGGTAACCGCCCTGCGCCCGGCTGGTGCGCTCGCCCTCGTGCAGGTAGCGCGCCTTGACCTGATAGACCCACACCCGGCTGACTTCCAGGCGTCTGGCAATCGCGCTGGGCCGCTCGCCCCGTTCCAGCGCACCCAGAACACGGTCTCGCAGATCCTGTGAATACGCATGCATGAAGACCTCCTTGGAAGGCAGGCCTTCATCATAAATAATGTTAATGATTAAATCAAATATGCTCTAGCTCGCGGCCTTCATGAGGACGAGCCCCGCCACGATCAGCAGCGCCGCCAGGATCCGGGTGGCGCTGAGCGGCTCGCCCAGGAGCACGATGCCGACCAGGAACGCGCCGACGGCGCCGATGCCGGTCCAGATGACGTAGGCCGTGCCGAGCGGCAGCGTTCGCATCGAAAGCGACAGCAGGGCGAAACTGCCGATCATCGTGACCAGCGTGATCGCTGTCGGAACGACCCGCGTGAAGCCTTCGGACTGCTTCATCCAGAACGCCCAGACCACTTCAAGAACACCCGCGATCAACAACATCAGCCAGGCCATGCCCTTCTCCTTGTCGAGAGTTGGGCCGTCCCGTGTGTGTTCCCGCAAAGGGGGAAGGTCGTCCTTCACTGGATGGCGGAAGGGGTG
>CAYRHV010000270.1:0-3704 GCA_964424045.1 uncultured Ottowia sp.
TCGTCGACCTCGACCAGGGTGACGGCACCGGTCTCTTCGTCGACGAAGCCGGGCACGACCGAGTCGATGTCGACCAGCAGGGTGTCGATGGCGCCGAAGGTGGCGGCACGCGCGGCGTCCGTCAGGTCGCTGGTGGTGCGGCGCTGGCTGGCACGCTGCTCATAGGTGGCGTGCACGGCGGCCAGCTGGCTGGCGTAATGCGCGTCCAGGATCGGGCGCGCACGCGCGGCCAGCTCGGACTCGCTCAGGCGGTCCGGGCTGTCGGCAATGGGGTCCGCCAGCAGGTGCGGGTAGGAGTTGAGTTCGGCGAATACCGAGGCCAGGCGGCCGGTGGCGGCCAGCACCAACGGCGTTTCGCGGCCCGACAGGATGGGGCGCAGGGCGTTGTCGACCAGGCGTGCGAACTGGCGAAAGCGCACGTTCTGGCCTTCCGAGCCCTGCAGGCGGCGGCCGCCGCCGCGCTCGTTCAGGGTCGACTTGCCGAGCGCCGAGGCGGCATCCTTGGGCAGGCCCGGCACCTTGACTTCGGTCGGCGGCAGGTCGGCGTGCATCTCGACCAGGCGCACGGCGTTCTCGGAGAAGGCCAGGATGAAGGCCGAGTGCGGGAAGGTGACGGCGCGCAGCAGGGGCTTCAGGTGAAAGCGGTCGGCCACCTGCACCATGGTCGTCAGGTCGTTGGCCAGACGGTAGGTGCGCACGTTGTCGGGGGTGGCGAAGATGGCCAGGCTGTTGGCCTGGAAGCGCCAGAACTCGTCGTCGTCGATGAGGTCGCTGATCTGCTCCGACAGGGCCGCCAGGCGCCGCTTGTCGAAGCCGTCGGCCTCCAGCTGGGCCTGCGCTTCGCGCAGCTGGTTGCCCAGCTCGATGCGCGTGGCCTGGGTGTCCTGCGTCACCGGCGTGGTCTTCAGGTAGAAGCTGACGCAGGTGTCGGCGCGGGTGTTGAACAGGGTGTTGAATTCGGAGCGCGTGGGCAGGTCGATGTAGAGCATAGAAGGCCTTTCTGGAAGTGGATGGAGAGGATGAAATGGTGTGCTTGGGTGGGCTCAGCGCCGTGCGGTGAGGGTTTCGCCCGTGGCCGTTTCCAGCCACAGGGCGCCGGTGGCGTCGATGCGCCAGCGCGCGACGCGCGCCAGCAGTTCGAGCAGGCGTGCTTCCTGGTGCATCAGCGCCGGTGCGCACATCTTTCGCGTTGTCGCGATCGCCTCGAGGCGCAGGGTGTCGGCGGAGGTTTCGTATCTTCCCAGCAGGCGGTTGCAGGTGGCGAGGCCCACCAGGCGTCCATCCGGCAGGAAGCGCAGGCTGGCGCGCGTGTTGTCGATCACGCCGGCGCCGGCGAGGTCCTCGATCACCCACTCGCCGCCCAGCAGCGGCGTGGTGTCGTGCGCCATCAGGTGATCGGCGACGGCGCGCCAGGCCGGCAGCGAGGTCGGGTCGTTGGCGGCGTTGGCCGCTGTCGGGTGCGAGGCAAAGCGCGCGATCACGACGTCGGCCACCGGGTCGATCCACAGCGTCTGGCCATGCACGCCGCGCGCGCTGAAGGCGCCGTGCGCGTCGCCGCTGTGCCACCACATGCCGCGGTAGCTCCAGCCCGGCAGCAGGGTATAGCCGGCCTGGGCGAACTGGCCGCGGTCGCCGCCGTGCTTGATGCGCTCGATGGCGGCCGGCGGCAGCAGCTGCTTGCCGTTCCATTCGCCGTCCTGCAGCACCAGCTGGCCGAGGCGCGCCAGGTCGCGCAGCGTGGCGTTGAAGCCGCCGCCGGCAAACGGCGTGCCGATGGAGTCGACGGTGTAGAAGGCCTCGCGCTCGGCGCCGATGCGGCGCCAGATGCGATCGGCCAGCAGTTCGTTCAGCGGCTTGCCGCTGCTGCGCGCCAGCAGCCAGCCCAGGGCGTCGGAGTTGGGCGTCTTGTAGCCGAAGGCCTGGTCGTGCTCGCCGCTCTTCTGGATCTTCTGCAGTGACTCGTAATAGCTGCGCGGGCCGGTATAGCCGGGCGGTGGCGGCGGCGGACTGCCGGCCTGGGCGTGCTGCCAGACCTCGGCCTTCGGGTCGGCGTAGTCCTCGGAAAACCGCAGCGCTGTCGTCATGTCCAGCACCTGGCGCACGCTGGCGTCGCCGAAGGCGCTGTCCTTCAATTCCGGGATCAGCGCGCCGACGCGGGCGTTCTCGTCCAGCCCACCCTCGGCCACCAGCACCTCGCCCAGCAGGCCGGTGATCGACTTGGTAAGCGACATGGCGCCGTGCAGGGTGTGCGGGCCCAGGCAGCCGGCGTAGCGCTCGTAGACGATGCGGCCGTGCTGCAGCACGATCAGGCCGTCGGTGTGGTTGGCCTCGAAAGCCTGGTCCCAGGTCATGGGCGTGCTGCCGCCCAGCGGCGTGAAGCGCAGCGCGTCGATGCCGGCGTCCAGCGCCACGGGCAGATCGCTGGCGGCGCCGGGCCCGCGATCGACGCCGGCCGTCGGCATCAGCTCGCGGAAGTGGCACACGGTCCAGCGCAGCTTGGGAAAGCTGAAGTAGTCGGGATCGGTGAAGCGGATGACCTTGTCGGCCGGCGGCGGAAAGCCCTGCATCCAACCCATGACGCTGGGATCGGAGGCGCTGGCGGCCAGGGGAGCCCGGGCTTGGGCCATGGCGGACACGGTCAGGGTGGCGACCAGGGCCAGGGTGCGCAGACGGCTCATCGGCTGCCGCGCGCCGACTGACCGAAGCGGCGCAGTCGCAGCGACAGGGCGATGAACACCGCGCCCAGCAACAGAGCCCAGATGCCGATCAGCCAGACCAGCGAGACGATGCCGGCGTCCGGCAGGGCGAACAGCAGGACGCCGAAGACGATCGACAGCAGGCCGCCGAGCGCCATCCACCACTCGCCCTCGATCAGCTTGCGCAGCCGGATCGCCAGGGCGACGCGCAGCACACCGGCGACGACGGACCAGGCGGTAATCACCAGCAGCAGGGCCAGCGCGGTCAGGCCGGGCATGAGCAGGGCCACGATGCCGGCCGCCAGGCTGAGCAGGGCGTCCAGCAGCCACAGCCAGCGGTCGTGCAGCTGGCTCCAGTGGCGCACGCAATCGACCACGCCGAACACGCCATCGACCAGCAGGTAGGCGCCCAGCAGCAACACCAGCGCCGCTGCCGTCGGCCCCGGCCAGGCCAGCGCCATGGCGCCAAAGGCAATCGCCAGCAGGCCGCGCAGCAGCAACAGCCACCAGTGGCGGGCGGCAAGGTGAGTCAGTGACAGCATGTCGGCTTTTTCCCTGGGTTGGGGCGGGAGGGGCATTGGATGGGGGTCCTGTTCAGTCTTGCACCTCGATGCGCTCGATGGCTCCGCTGGCGCCATCGACCTGCAGTTCGACCGCGCGTCCCTGGGGGTCACGCGCCTCGACTTCGTAGCGGCCATCCTCCCACTCGATCTCGCTGATCTCGTGGTAGCCGGCGGCCTCCATCCGGTCGTAGACCTCTCGGATGGTCAGGCGCGCGCCGGCCGGGGCCATGGGCACGCCGCGCACGGCGCCGAGCTGCGCGCGCAGCAGCTCCAGCGTCAGCGCCGTCATTCCGACACCCAGCGCCAGCGCCCACTGGTAGCCGAGCAGCGGCGACAGCGGCAGGTCGGTGGCTGGATCGGTCGGGGTGTTTGCGGGACGGGACATCGTGGCGCCTTTCACTTCAGTTGCTCCATTGCGCTACGCGCCACCCACGTCGCATGAAAC
>CAYRHV010000271.1:0-3679 GCA_964424045.1 uncultured Ottowia sp.
TCGAAGAACAGCTCGTTGGTCTCGTGGTTGACCATGTTGGGGATGGGACGCACCGTCAGGCCCTTGCCGATGGCCTCCTTGAGGTCGACCATGAAGATCGACATGCCCAGGCTCTTTTTGGCGACTTCGGCCAGCGGCGTGGTGCGCGCCAGCAGGATCATGAAGTCCGAGTGCTGGATGCGGCTGATCCAGACCTTCTGGCCGTTGACGACGTAGCGGTCGCCCTTCTTCACCGCGCTGGTCTTGATCTCGGTGGTGTTGGTGCCGGTGGTGGGTTCGGTCACGCCCATCGACTGCAGGCGCCACTCGCCGCTGGCAATGCGTGGCAGGTACTGCTCCTTCTGCGCCTGGCTGCCGTGGCGCAGCAGCGTGCCCATGTTGTACATCTGGCCATGGCAGGCGCCCGCGTTGCCGCCGGCGCGGTTGATCTCCTCCATGATCACGCTGGCCTCGGTCAGGCCGAGGCCAGAGCCGCCGTACTCCTGCGGAATCAGGGCCGCGAGCCAGCCGGCCTGGGTCAGTGCATCGACGAACTCGGCCGGATAGGCGCGCTGCTCGTCCACCTTGCGGAAATACTCGTCCGGGAAGTCGGCGCACAGGGCGCGGATGGCGTCGCGGATTTCGAGGTGGTTGCTGGAACTGGTGTGTTCGATCATGGTGCGCCGGTTCGGGGATGGGATTGAAGGGGCCAGTGACTCAGGCCAGGCTGGCCGTGCCCTGCATGGTGAGCCAGCCGTCGTGGTCCTCAGCCCACAGTTCGATGCGCCGGCCCCCGTCCACCGGCATGCCGTGAACGCTGAACGGATGCAGGTCGAAGGTCGGGCGCACGGCCTTGAACTCGAAGCCGCTCACCGCGGCCTGCGGCAGCTCGCGCCGCAGCAGATCCAGCAGCAGGGTGGCGATCAGCGGCCCATGCACCACCAGGCCGGGATAGCCCTCCTCTTGCGTCACGTAGCGGCGATCGTAGTGGATGCGGTGGCCGTTGAAGGTCAGGGCCGAGTAGCGAAACAGCAGCACCGGGTCGGGCACGATGGCGCGCGACCAGGCCTGCAGGCCGGCCAGCGGCGGCCGCTGTGGTGCCGGCGCCGGGTCGCCCGGACGCGCGGCAGCGCGATAGACGATGTCGTGCTCCTCGGTCAGCGCCAGCCCCGCATCGTTGCTGAAGCGGTGCTCGACCCGCACGAACACCAGCTCGCCCGAGCGTCCGCTCTTGTGCGACACGCTGCGGACGGTCGAGACGCGCTGCACCGTCTGCCCCACGCACAGGGGGTTGGCCGCCTCCCAGCGCAGGCGCCCACCCGCCCACATGCGCCGCGGCAGGGGCACCGCCGGCAGGAAGCCGCCGCGGCGCGGATGGCCATCCGGCCCCAGCTCGCCCTGGCGCGCCTGCGGCAGGAAATACAGCCAGTGCCACAGCGGCGGCACGGCGGCACCGGCAGCGGGCGCCGGATCCTCGCGATCGAGCGCTGCCGACAGGCCGCGCAGCGGCGTGGCACCGATCACGTCGTGCAGCGCCTCGCTGCGGCCCACCCACTGCTGCAGCTGGGCGATGCGGTCCGGGTCCAGGCCGGCCGTTTCAGGATGTTCGGACATGGAGGGGAATGTATCGGCCCCGGCGCCTGCGGGCAATCGGGACGGGACCCGGCTCGAACCGCCATGCAGCGCGGCGCCCGGACCGGCGTCGCGAGCTGACCGACGAAGGCCTACGGCGCCAGCCAGGCCGCCTGCCAGCCGCCGCCCAGCGCCTGGATCAACGCCACCGCCGCCTGCTGGCGCTGCAGTTGTAGCTGCATCAGCGAACGGCGCGCCGCCAGCGCGCTGGCCTGCGCGGTCACGACCTCGGTGTAGCCGGAAATGCCGGCGCGGTAGCTGTTCAGGATGCGCTGCTCGGCACCCTCGGCGGCGGCGGCCGAGGCGCGCGTGTGCTCGACCTGCGCCGCCAGCGCCTGCAGCGCCGTGAGCTGGTCTTCCACCTCGCCGAAGGCCGCCAGCGCGCGCTGCCGGTAGCTCGCCGTCGCGGCCTCGTGCGCCGCGACCGCCTGATCGATGGCGGCATCGCGTGCACCCGCGTCGAAGATCGCCTGCGCCAGCGCGGCGCCCAGCGACCAGGTCAGCGCCGGCGCCGACACCAGCCGCGCCAGGCTGTCGGCACCGGCGCCAATGCCGGCGCTGAGATTCAGGCTCGGGAACCAGGCCGCGCGCGCGACGCCGATGTTGGCATTGGCCGCCGCCACGGCACGCTCGGCCGCCGCCACGTCCGGGCGCCGCAGCAGCAGCTCGGACGGCAGCTCGGGCGGGACCGTGGGCACGGTATCGATCCAGCGGCCGGCCGGCAGGCTGAAGGCCGCCGGTGCTTCACCCACCAGCAGGGCGATGGCGTGCTCCAGGGTGTCGCGGTTGCGCTCCAGGTTGACGCGCGTGGACAGCGCGCCCTCGAGCGTGCTTTGGGCCTGCAGCACGTCGGTGCGGGCCGCGATGCCGACCTCGTAGTTGTGCTCGGTGATCGTCAGCGCGCGCCGATAGCCCTCGATGATCTCGTCCAGCAGCGCCATCTCGGCCTCGGCCGCGCGCAGGCCGAAATAGGCCTGGGCCAGGCTGGCCTGGGCCGCCAGGCGTGCCGCCGCCAGATTGGCCTGGCTGACCTGGACGTTGGCGCCCTGCGCGCGCGCCGCGTCACCGAGCCGGCCCCACAGGTCCGGCGCCCAGCTGGCGTTCAGGCCCAGCGCCGCCGAGCCGCGCGCCGGGCGGCCGCTGCGCTGCGCGTTCAGCTGCGCGCCCAGGCTCGGCCACAGCTGCGCCTGGGCCTGGCGCAGCAGCGCCTCGGCCTGCGCCACCTGGGCCACGGCCAGGGCCAGGTTCTGGTTGCCGATCTCGACCTCCTGCACCAGGGCATCCAGCTGCGCATCGCCAAACAGCGACCACCAGCGACCCTCCTGCCAGTGCTGGTAGTCGGCGGTGCTGACCCATCCCTGCGGCGCCACGCTCTTCCAGCCGCTGGCCAGCGGCACGGCGGGCGTGGGCGTGCGCGGTGCCAGGCTGCAGGCGGCCAGCAACGCGCTGGCCGCCAGTGCCAGCGCGACGCGTCCGACGCGCCCGACGCCCCCAAGCGGCATCCGACCGCCACCGGGCGCACCGGGCGCAGGACTGGCGGCATTGGGCCCGGCCCGATCGCCGGATGGCGGCCGCCCCGCGCGGATGCGCAGCGGCAAGCTTGACTGGAAAGGCACGTCGTCACTCCGGAAAGGCAAATGGGACCCAGCGCCGGGGCGGCCGGCGTGGCGCATGCCGGTTGTCGCACTGCTCACGCCGGCGCCTCCACGCGGGCCAGCGCACGCTCGCCCGCGCCGCGCCGGCGCAGCCGGTCGAGCAGCACGTAGACCACCGGCGTGGTCAGCAAGGTCAGCAGCTGGCTGGCGATCAGGCCGCCGACGATGGTCACGCCCAGCGGCTGGCGCAGCTCGGCGCCCTGGCCGAAGCCGATCGCCAGCGGCAGCGCGCCCAGGCCGGCGGCCAGCGTCGTCATCAGGATCGGCCGGAAGCGCAGCACGCAGGCCTCGCGCACCGCCTGGACCGCCGTCAGGCCGCGCGCACGCTCGGCATCGAGCGCGAAGTCGATGATCAGGATGGCGTTCTTCTTGACGATGCCGATGAGCAGGAAGACGCCGATCAGCGCCATGAT
>CAYRHV010000272.1:0-3651 GCA_964424045.1 uncultured Ottowia sp.
TTTCAGGTACTAGCGGGTAACTCCGTGGAGGTTCGAGTCCTCTCCTGGGCACCAAAGACAAGATGCAGCAGTCTGGAACACACCAGGCCAGCGCACCTGCAAGAGCCACCTTCGGGTGGCTTTTTGCCACCTGAAGGTGGCTCTTTCATTGTTTCGGAATCCGCGTTCAGCGCCGGATGCCGAAGACGTCCAGCATCTGCTCGGCCTGCCTGGCCATCTGTTCCTGCGTCTGCAGGAACAGCTTCTTGGACTGCTCCAGGTAGTCTCCCATCATGCCCTGCATCAGCGGCGACTGCAGGCGCATGAACTGCGTCCAGGTCTCGGGCGTGAAGCCCTGCGAATGCTCGGCCATCCGGGCCTGGATCTCCAGGAAGGCCTGGATGCTCTTCTCCAGATAGCTGCCCATGAAGCCCTGCATGGCGTGGCCGTAGAAGCGGATCATCTCGGCCAGCATCGCCTCGCTGAACATGGGCGCACCGCTGGCCTCCTCCTCCAGCAGGATCTGCAGCAGCACGCTGCGCGTCAGGTCCTCGCCGGTGCGCGCATCGTGCACCACGAAGGGTTGGCGCTCCATCACCAGCTGGCGCACCTGCGCCTGCGTGATGTAGGCGGAAGAACTGGTGTCGTAGAGCCGGCGGTTCGGATACTTGCGAATCACCCGCGGCTCGCCGGCACCGGACGGCGCCGGCTCCGGCTCCGCGGCCGGCTCGGGCCGGGTTCTGCTGGATGCTTTGCTGCGCGCCATGGCGCGAGGTCTCCCTTGCTCAAGCGGATGGGGGGTTCGGGGCAACGCGCGGCCGACGGTCTCGTCACGACCAGTGCGCGAAAGCGGTGACGGAACCACGCGCATGGGGTTCCAGATCGCCTGCCCCTTGCTGTTGCTGGTGGCTCTCATGGTGGGTCGTGCGGGATTCGAACCCACGACCAACGGATTAAAAGTCCGCTGCTCTACCAGCTGAGCTAACGACCCGGACATGCCATGACCCGGCGACCCGGTACGGCGATGAACCCACGGCACGCGATCTGGTGGGGGCGCAGGGACTCGAACCCTGGACCAATTGATTAAGAGTCAACTGCTCTACCAGCTGAGCTACACCCCCGTAACCCCGTGCCGGCGCGATCCAATGCCACCAGCAAGGCGCTTCGCCAAAAACTGCGCGAAGCCAGCGATTATAGGGCATGCGTGAATTTCCGCAGTCCTGCCGGGCTGCCGTGCAGGCTCGAACCGGCGCCCTTTCACACCGGCTGGGCTGCGCCGGCGAGCGCGGACAGGACCCAGCCCGCAGCGCAGAAGCCGAAGCTGGCGGTGACGGCAACGCTCGAACCGTAGCCATGGCAGTTCAGCGAGCCATCGGGCGCCGCCGCGCCATCGCAGGCCTCGGGCAGGCGCATCGGCTCGCGGCTGAACACGCACGCGACCCCGATCGGCCGACCGGCCGCCGCCGCACCCGCGTGGCGGCGCAGGCGCTGGCGCAGGCGCGCGAGCAGCGGATCGTGCGTCGCCGCGGCGAGGTCGGCAACCTCGATGCGCTCGGCCCGCTGCTTGCCGCCCGCCGCGCCGACGGTGATGAAGTGCAGCGTGGGCGCGTGCTGCAGCGCCCAGGCGGCGATCGCCAGTTTGGCACTCGCCTGGTCGCAGGCGTCGATCAGTGCATCGACCGGTGCCGGCAGCAGGCCGGGCCAGTTCCCGGGGTCGGCAAAGGCGTCGACGGCGTCGACCGTGCAGCCGGGGTGAATCTGCGCAATGCGCTCGCGCATCGCTTCGACCTTGGCCTGGCCCAGGGTGGCGCTGAGCGCGTGCACCTGGCGGTTGACGTTGGATTCGGCCACGTGGTCGAGGTCGATCAGGGTCAGCCGCGCGACGCCGCTGCGTGCCAGCGCTTCCGCAGCCCACGATCCGACACCGCCGATGCCCACCACCGCGACGTGCGCTGCCCGGATGCGCCGGGCACCCGCCGCGCCATAGAGCCGCGCCAGTGCGCCGAAGCGGCGCACCGTGTCGGCCGGCGCCGGCGCCTCGGTCATGCCTGCCGCTCCAGCCGCCAGGCCTGGTACCTGAGCGCCGCGACGGCACCGCCGATGATGCTGGCGACGGCACTGAAGCTGGTCAGGCTCAGGTTGGAAATGCCCGAGAGCCCCTGGCCGATCGTGCAGCCCAGCGCCGTCACGCCGCCAAAGCCCATCAGGGTGGCCCCGGCCAGGTGGTTGGCCAGGTCTTCCGTGCTGCGAAAACCCTCCCAGCGGAAATGGCGCGTCGCCAGCGCGTGCACGAAGGCGCCGGCCACGACCCCCGCCACCGAAACCGCGGCAATGCCGAGGTGGCGGTTCTGGTCGCTGAAGAACATCAGCCAGTCGATCGCGTAGGCCAGCGGTGCGGTGAAGGTGAGCGCCTCGATGCGGCCGGTGCGCGTACCGAGGTAGGTCGGCTCGAGCGTGAGCGGATGCTCGGCAACGAAGCCCAGCCAGCCGCTGACCCACCACATGGCGACGATCGTCGCGCCGATGCCGACGCCGGCCAACAGGTTGTTGCGCCGCACGAAGCTGCGGCCCAGCAGCGCCCACAAGGCCAGCGCCCCGCCCACCAGCAGCGCCGGCAGCAGCAGCGCCAGGCCCTCGGACCAGCCCAGCGCGCGGGCCGCGAGGTGGCCCAGGGTGGCCGGGCCCGCGAACGTCACGTACACCTGGTCGACCGTGCGATCGCGCAGCACGCCCGTCAGGCCGCGCAGGCTGACGTAGGCCGACAGCGCCATCACGAGGAACACCACCAGCGCCTTCAGGTTGCCCGCCCCGAGGCGCACGAGGTTCTTGCTGCCGCAACCCGACGACAGCACCATGCCGATGCCGAACAGGCTGCCGCCGACGACCGACGACAGCCACATCCAGCGCGTGTCGGCGTAGACCGAATCGGCCGGGCGGATCCAGCCGCCCGCCGCCAGCAGGGCAAAGCCCAGCACCGCCACGCCCGCCGCCAGGGCCCACTGGCGCAGGCGCGTCCAGTCGCCCATCGTCACCACGTCGGCCACGGCGCCCATGGTGCAAAAGCCGGTGCGCTGCACGATGGCGCCGAAGCAGGCGGACACGAGAAAAGTCGCCCACAGCACGGCGCCGGTCAGCAGGGCAACGTCGGACTCCGTCGGCATGGAGGCCGATTCTATTGAACCGGGCCACGGCCTGCAGCGCGGCAGCGCTTTGTTCCGGACGCCGGCGATGCGCACAGTCACTATCTATTTGAGAGCATCAGCGACAAGCCCATTGCGCTCGACCACCGGATTCGCGGTTTTCCGACGCAGGAGTTGCTGCGCCGCCGGCACCGGCCGCGGGCGCTAGAATCAAGGGCTTTGCAGGCGGCGCTGCCGCCGCTCCCAGCAATCTCCCCCATGCCAGACCAACCCATCCAGGAGCGCCTCGCCGCGCTGTCCAAGTCGTTTGAACCCGCGGCCATCGAGGCCCGATGGGGCCCCGAATGGGAGCGCCTGGGGCTCGGCCGCGCTGGCTGGCGCGGCACCGGCAGCGCCGATGCCGCGGCCGCAGCGCGCGGCGAGAACTTCGCCATCCAGTTGCCGCCGCCGAACGTGACCGGCACCCTGCACATGGGCCACGCGTTCAACCAGACCATCATGGACAGCCTGACGCGCTACCACCGGATGCGCG
>CAYRHV010000273.1:0-3646 GCA_964424045.1 uncultured Ottowia sp.
CCGAGGGCACGGCCAGCTGCCGCTGGGGCAGCCACGGCCTGACCGACGCCGCGGCAGCGCTGTCGACCCTGGCACGGCAAGCGGCTTTGCGCCGGCTCGCGCCGGCCGGCGCAGACGCGATGCCGGCGGAGCCGCTGCACGTCGACGGTCGCGCCGTGCGCCAGAGCGTCACCCTGGCGCTGGAACCGGCCGGCGCCGGCATGCTGGTCGGGCTCCGGTTCGAGGCCGAAAACGATGATCCGCCCGTCGCGACCGAAGCGCTGGCACGCCTGGCCGGGCAGGCACGCGAGCTGCTGGAAGCGGCGCTGCCAGACGCAGGTCATCCGGTCGAGGCCGCCCGGCCACCGCCCGCACCTCTGCGCCAGGCCATGCGCACCCTGGACATGGCCAGCTGGACCTACCGCGCCGGACCGCGCCAACTGCGGCTGAGCGTGGACGCGCTGGCGATCCTGGGCACGCCCGAACCCGACCGCCTGGACGCCCTGCTACCGGCGTTCACGCCCGAAACCGGGCGCGCGCTGCGCCAGGCCTTCGCCGCCTGCATCCACGAGGGCCTGCCGATCGACGCCGAAGTGCAGCTGGCCACCGACCCGGCGCGCTGGATGCGCTTCATCGGCCATGCCGCGACCGGCACCGACCCGCTGCCACGCACCATCCACGGCATCGTGCAGGAAGTCAGTGCACGGCGCCAGGCCCAGGAAGAAACACTGCGCCTGGCCATGCGCCTGACGACCACACTGGCCAGCATTTCCGAAGCCTTCGTGACCCTGGACCGGGACGCGCGCTTCATGTATGTGAACAGTGAAAGCGAGCGCCTGCTTCGCCTGTCAACCCGGGATCTGCTGGGTCAACCCATGCAGACCGTCCTGACCGGCCGCAGCCCCGGCCTGCTGCATGGGGAACTCGAACGCGCCATGTCGACCGACCGGCGCGTCGAATTCGAGGACTACTACCCGGCCCTCGGCAGCTGGATCGAAGTGCGCGCCCACCCCTATGCCGAGGGCCTGGCGGTCTACCTGCGCGACGTCACGCCGCGGCGCGAGGCGCAGGACCACCTGGCCCTGCTGCGCACCAGCATTGCCCGCATCAACGACTGCGTGGTGATCGTGCAGACCGTCGGCCCCAGGCAGCACGATGCCCGGATCGTCTTCGTCAACGAGGCCTTCGAGCGCCTCACCGGCCTGAAGCGCGAGCAGGTGCTGGACCGGAACCCCCGCGTCCTGCGCCAGAGCCTGAGTGCGCAGTGCTTCCGGCAACTGCTGCACGGCGCGCTGCGGGCACGGCACCAGGGCCCGCAGCGCCAGGAAGTGCTGCTGGAGCGGCCCGGCAAGGAGCCCTACTGGCTGGACCTCGACGTGGTTCCGGTGCCGGACGCACAGGGCCCCTACACGCACTGGGTCGCCGTCGGGCGCGACGTCACCGAGCGCAAGCGCGCCGAGCAGCAGATCCACCACCTGGCGTTCTTCGATCCCCTGACCGGCCTGCCGAATCGCCAGCTGCTGCTGCGCCGGCTCCGGGCGGCCCTGGCCGCCAGCGCGCACTCGGGCGAGCAGGGTGCCGTGATGTTCATCGACCTGGACGACTTCAAGGTCCTCAACGACACGCGCGGCCACCCGCAGGGCGACGCCCTGCTCAAGCAGGTGGCGGTGCGCCTGACGCGCCACCTGCGCAAGAGCGATACGGTGGCGCGCTTCGGCGGCGACGAATTCGTGGTGCTGCTCAGCGACCTCGGTCCGGACCCGCACGACGCCATGCGCAAGGCCGAGGCGGTGGCTGGCAAGCTGCTGGCCGCGCTGGAAGCGCCAGTCGATCTCGACAACCACCAGCATCACGGCACCACCAGCATCGGCGTCGCCTGCTACGGCCCGGACGGTCCCGGGGTGGACGAACTGCTGCGGCAGGCCGACATGGCCATGTACCAGGCCAAGGGCGCGGGTGGCAACGCCGCCATGTTCTTCAACCCGGCCATGCAGGCCGCGCTCAGTGCCCGCGCGGCGCTGGGCAACGACCTGCGCGCCGCCCTGCAGCAGCGCGACCAGTTCCGGCTGCACTACCAGCCCCAGTTCAACCACGCGCGTCAGGTGATCGGCGTCGAGGCCCTGCTGCGCTGGAACCACCCCGAGCGCGGGTCGACCAGCCCGGCCGAGTTCATCCCGGTGGCCGAGAACACCGGCCTCATCGTGCCGCTGGGCCTGTGGGTGCTGGAACAGGCCTGCGCCCAGCTGGCGGCCTGGGCCGCGGATGCCGCGACCGCCGAGCTGTGCATCGCGGTCAACGTCAGCGTCGGCCAGTTCCGCCACCCGGATTTCGTGCAGGAGGTGATGGCCGCGGTGCGGCGCCATGGCATCGCGCCGCGCCGCCTGCGGCTGGAACTGACCGAGAGCCTGCTGGTGGACCGCCAGGACGCCACGCTGGCGCGCATGGCCGCGCTCAAGCAGTTCGGCGTCACCTTCTCGCTCGACGACTTCGGCACCGGCTATTCGTCGCTGTCCTACCTCAAGCGGCTGCCGCTCGACCAGCTGAAGATCGACAAGTCCTTCGTGGCCGACGTGCTGATCGATCCGAGCGACGCCGCCATCGCGCGCGCCGTCATCGACCTGGCGCACAGCCTGGACCTGCCGGTGATGGCCGAAGGCGTGGAAACCGTGGAGCAGCACGACTTCCTGGTCGCCAACGGCTGCGACCTGTTCCAGGGCTACCTGCTGGCGCGGCCGATGCCGATCGAGGCGCTGGAGACCTTCCTGCGCACCTGCTGAGCGCGTCAGCGCAGCGCATCCGGCCAGCCGGCCAGCAGGAACAGCCAGGTCACCAGCACGAAGGGGAAGGTCAGGGCCGGCATGCCGAGGGTGCCGGCGACGCTGAAGCTGGCGCCCTGGACCAGCACCGTGAGCACGGTGGCAGCGCCCGCATAGGCCAGGGTGCGTGCACCCGGCCGCATGAATACGGCGCCGAGGGCCACCGCAGTCAGCACCGCCGAATACCCCCACAGGCCGTGCACCACCTGCCCCCGATCGGCGCCCAGCAGCAGGGCGCAGGCGACCGCCAGCAGCGCACCGGTGGCGGCCAGCAGGGCCGCGCGGCGCGACGCCAGTGCCAGCGCGAGCAGGAACAGAGCACCGGAAACCGCGTTGTCGACAAAGAACACCTGGCCCACGCTGGCCAGGGCGGCACGCAGGAACCAGGGCGCAGTCAGCGAGCCGGAATCCGCCGCCAGGGCCGCCGGCAGGGCCGCTTGCGGCAGGCCCGGCAGCGCATGGGCCGCCAGCAGCACCAGCCAGGTGGTGAGGATGAAGGGAAAGGTCAGGAACGGCAGGCGCCAGGGTGCCAGCAGGCGCGCCAATGCGTGCGTCACCAGGGTCGAGGCGGCGCAGGCCAGCACCAGCACCGCCCAGACCAGCGGCGTGGGCGCCAGAAAGGTCGCAATTCCGGCCCCCACCAGCAGACCGTTGAAGCCGTAAAGCCCGGCGCGCCGCTCGGCGCCGTCCACCGCCAGCGCATGGGCCGTGGCCGTCGCCACCAGCACGCCCAACACGGCGCCCAGGGCCACGCTCCAGCGGGTCCCGCCGGCCCAGGCGCCCCAGGCAAAGGCCAGCAGGTTGACCAGGCCGGTGCGCGAATCGGCCATGAAGATCACCTGCCCGCTGCC
>CAYRHV010000274.1:0-3636 GCA_964424045.1 uncultured Ottowia sp.
CGATCAAGACCGACTACTACGGCCAGCGCGTGCTGCCGGAAAGCCTGGGCAACATTGAATACGACATCAGCGACATCGACCCGACTTCGTTCTACGACTACACGTGGCAGGACATCGTCACCAACGCCGAATACGTGAAGGTGGTCCGCGACGGTTTCGCCTCGTTCTTCTTCCACCCATTTTGGCTCGAACCGGACCTGGGCACGCCGGGCTTCGAGGACTTCAAGAAGACCATCGGGGGCATCAACAATCTCGGCTTCACGTGGACCGTGCCCAGCCAGGTCAACTGACCGTCGGAATCCAGCCGTCCGGGTCGCCGTAACACCCGGCTGGGCTGGCAGCAAACTCCCTTTCTGGCGCGTTTCGACGCGCCCTTTTTTTCTCCCCAGTCCGTCGATGGGGCAAAACCGATCCGGCCAGTCTTGCCGCAGTTGTGAACTGGCGCGCAGCCTGCCGATAGTGCAGGACACGTGCGTTCGCGACCCCTTCCCAGACCATCAACCATGCTGTCCAGGATGACCCGGCGATCGTCCGTTCAGGGCGCCCTGACACGGCGCCACGTGCTGTCCGCAGCGGCATTGCCGTGGACCGCCGCCGTCCTGCCGGCATGTGCGCCGCGATCGCTGCACATGACCGGCATGGTCTGGCAGCCGAGCCGCATCACGCTCCAGCCGAGTGGCACCTGGGCCCGGCTCGGCATCCGGCGCCTGCTGGTGCAATGGTCGGCGGTCGACAACGAGAGCTTCCTGCCCGGCCGCCTGATGCCGGTGCAGCGCGAGCAGATGCCCGACTGGGCGCGCATCGCCGGCGAGCCCTGGGCGCAGGAAGTGATCCTCGGCCTCGCCGGCCTGCACGACGAGAAGGAAGCCCGCCAGTCGATCGCGCACCTGGTGGCGCAATCGCGCCTGCTGCGCAAGGCGGCGGCGGCCCTGCCCCTGCGCATCGGGGGCTGGTACTTCCCGGTCGAGATCGACCCCGGCTGGCAGCCGCCACCCGAATTGCCGGACCTGCTGCAGGAACTGCCGCGGCCGCTGTGGGTGAGCGTCTACGATAACGCCAACATCGGCCCGAAGGAGCTGCTGGCCTGGATCGAGCACTGGCTGCCGCCCCATGTCGGCGTGCTGTTCCAGGACGGCGTCGGCGTGCACGCGCGCGACCCGGCAGTGGCGCGCGAGTACCTCGAGCTGCTCACGGCCCGCCTCGGTCTGCCCCGGGTGCAGGTCATCGCCGAGGCCTTCCGGCCGGCCCCGGGCGGCGGGCTGCGCAGCGCCACGGCGCAGGAGTTCCTGCCCCAGATCGAGGCCTACCAGGACTGGCCGATCTTCGCCTTCGAGGGCCCGCACTACCTCAATGAAACCCTGATCGACGGCCTCGCGGCGGCCGGCGTCGGGCGTCAGTAAGCTCGCCCGGTCAGCCGATCGGCCCCAGCTCGCGCAGCAGGGTGCTGACGCCCTCCCACACGATCTGCACGCCGATCGACAGCAGGATGAAGGCCATCAGGCGCACGAACACGATCTGCCCCACCTCGCCCAGCGGGCGCAGCAGGCGCGCCGCGTAGCGGAAGGTCAGTCCCACCAGCAGGCCGATCAGCACCATGGCGACCACCCCGCCGGCCAGGTTGGCCAGCGACTCCGACAGGCGGTTGCTGTGCAGGCTGGCGCCGACGGTGATCGCCACCGCGATCGAGCCCGGCCCGCAGGTCAGCGGGAAGGTGAGCGGGTAGAAGCCGCGGATGCGCACGTTGCTCTCGCTCACCGACTGCGCCATCTGGGCCTGATCGTCGTCCGTGACCTGCTGCGTGCCCAGCATGCGCCAGGCAATCGAGGCCACCACCAGGCCACCGGCGACGCGCACGATCGGCAGCGAGATGCCAAAGAAATGCAGCACGTAGGAGCCCACCAGCATGGCCCCCACCAGCAGCTCGATCACGTGCTGGCCGATGCGCCGCGACAGCTGGGTGCGCGTGCCCGGCGACAGGTGGCGCGTCAGGTCGATGAACACCGGTGCCGACGCCAGCGGGTTGATCACCGGCAGCACCGCCGCCAGTGCAAACAGCAGGCTCTTGCCGAATGCCAGGGCGAGCACCGTGATTTCCATGCCCGCTAATGTAGCCGGCGACGCGTGATAAGCTGACCGAATCGCGGCGCCAAGGCCGCCCCAGACACCCTCCCCGGAGACCCTTTCATGCCCGGACTCTTGCCCCAGATCGACCCCGACGGCCTGCTGGAATTCTCGGTCGTCTACACCGACCGCGCGCTCAACCACATGTCGCGGCGCTTCCAGGGCGTCATGAACGACATCAACGCCCTGCTCAAGGAAGTCTACGGCGCCGACGCCACGGCCCTGATCCCCGGCAGCGGCACCTTCGGCATGGAGGCCGTGGCGCGCCAGTTCGCCAATGGCCAGCGCGTGCTGATCGTGCGCAACGGCTACTTCAGCTACCGCTGGAGCCAGATCCTGGAGGCCGGCGGCATCACCGGCGCCGACCGCATCACCGTGCTCAAGGCCCGTCCCACGGGCAGCGGCAGCCAGGCGCCCTGGGCGCCGGCGCCGATCGACGAGGTCACGGCGGCGATCGCGCGCGAGAAGCCGGGCGTGGTGTTCGTGCCGCACGTCGAGACCGCCAGCGGCATCCTGCTGCCCGACGACTACCTGAAGCAGATCGGCGACGCCGTGCATGCCGCCGGCGGCCTGTTCGTGCTCGACTGCGTGGCCTCGGGTGCGGTCTGGGTCGACATGCGCGCCGTCGGCGTCGACGCCCTCATCAGCGCGCCGCAAAAGGGCTGGAGCAGCTCACCGGCCTGCGCCATGATCGGCCTGTCCGAGCGCGCGCTGAAGGCGCTGGAAACCACCACCAGCAGCAGCTTCTCGATGGACCTGAAGAAGTGGCAGCAGATCATGCACTCGTATGAAACCGGCAGCCACGCCTACCACGCCACCATGCCGACCATGGCGCTGGTCGACCTGCGCGACACCATGGCCGAAACGCGCGCGCGCGGCTTCGAGGTCGTGCGCCAGCAGCAGTTCGATCTCGGTCGCAAGGTGCGGGCGCTGCTGGCCGAGCGCGGTTTTCCGAGCGTCGCCGCACCCGGCTTCGAGGCCCCCGGCGTGGTGGTCAGCTACACCACCGATCCCGGCATCCAGAGCGGCCGGAAGTTCATCGAGCAGGGCCTGCAAAGCGCCGCCGGCGTGCCCCTGATGTGCGACGAGCCGAAGGACTTCAGCACCTTCCGCCTCGGCCTGTTCGGGCTCGACAAGTGGGCCGACGTCGACCGCAGCGTCGGCCACCTGGCGGCCGCGCTGGACCGCATGGGCTACCCGGCGCGCCAGCCCAACGCCGCCTGAGGAGGCCGTCGTGGCCGCGCCGCTGCCCTGGCTGGTGATCACCACGGTCGGCTCGCGCGAGGAAGCGCAGGAACTGGCGCGTGTCCTGATGGACCTTGAGCTCGCCGCCTGCGTGCAGATCGAGCCGATCGAAAGCACCTATCGCTGGCGCGGCGATGTCTACGAGGACGAGGAATACCGCCTGCTGTGCAAGACCATGGCGAGTCTGTATCCCCAGGTCGAAGCCGCGATCCGCGAGCACCACCCCTACGACCTGCCCGCCATCCACGCCATCGAGACGGTGGCGGCCGA
>CAYRHV010000275.1:0-3628 GCA_964424045.1 uncultured Ottowia sp.
CTGCCGACCTTCACCACGCTGGGCGACGGGCCGCTGGTGTTGATGCTGCACGGCTCGGGCGGCGGCTTTCGCTTCTTCGCGCCGCAGGTCGAGACCCTGGCCAGCCTGGGCTGGCGCGCCGTGGCCTGGGACATGCCGGGCTATGGCTACAGCCCGCCAATCGAACCCTACCGCTTCAAGGGCCTGGCCGAGCGCTGCAGCCTGCTGATCGAGGCCCTGCAGCCGCGGGGCGGCAGCGTGACCCTGGTCGGCCAGGGCATGGGGGGCATGGTGGCGCAGGAGGTGGCGGCGCGTCGGCCGGACCAGGTGCACGCCCTGGTGCTGACGGCCACCACGGCCGCCGTGCTCGAGGATGACGCCTACGCGCGGCACATCGCCGACTGCCTGGGCTGGCTCGCCGCCGGCCACGACATGGACCAGATCGCCGACCTGCGCCTGCCGCGCCTGCTGGGGCCGGCCGCCCTGCCCGAGGGCGTGCGTCTGGCCGCCTTCTGCCAGGGCGAGACGCGCGCCGCCACCTGGCGCCGCGCGCTGGAGGCGATGCGCGACTTTGACCGGCGCGCCGCGCTGGCCCATCTGGCCGTGCCCACCCTGCTGGTGGCCGGCGCGCAGGACCGCCTCACGCCGCCGCCGCTGCTGCGCGACCTGGCGGCGGCCATCGTCGGCAGTCACTATCTTGAACTGCCGGGCGTTGGCCACCTGCCGAACCTGGAGGCGCCGGACGCCTTCGATGCGGCCCTGCTGGATTTCCTGCGCGCGGCGCGGCGCGTGCATCGCCACTGAACGCCGCATGGATCTCGCAGGGTGCCCGCGCCGGATTCGCCTGCCGCGCAGGCGCCGGGCCGGATTGGGCCGGGAGGGCCGCAGCCTACAATCGAGCCTGGTCATCACGGCCTTGCTGCGGCGAAGCAGGGCCGTTCTTGCGGCATCTACAGCAAACGGGAGTTTTTCATGAATCAGCAACAACTTGACAAGATTGCCAAGGGACAGGGCTTCATCGCGGCACTCGACCAGAGCGGGGGCAGCACGCCCAAGGCGCTCAAGCTCTACGGCATCGACGAATCGGCCTACCAGGGCGAGGCCCAGATGTTCGACCTGGTGCACGACATGCGCACCCGCATCGTCACCGACGAAGCCTTCAACGGCCGGCGCGTGATCGGCGCGATCCTGTTCGAGATGACGATGGACCGCCAGTTCGACGGCGTCGACGCTGCCACCTACCTGTGGGAGAAGAAGCAGGTGGTGCCGTTCCTCAAGGTCGACAAGGGCCTGGCCGCCGAGGCACAGGGCGTGCAGCTGATGAAGCCCATGCCCGAGCTGGACTCGCTGCTTGCACGCGCCCGCGCCAAGGGCATCTTCGGCACCAAGATGCGCTCGGTCGTCAACGGCGCCGACCCGCAGGGCGTCGAGGCCGCGGTGGCGCAGCAGTTCGAGGTCGGCAAGCAGATCCTGGCCGCCGGCCTGATGCCGATCCTCGAGCCCGAGGTCAACATCAAGGCTGCCGACAAGGCGCAGGCCGAGGTGCTGCTCAAGGCCAGCATCCTCAAGCACCTGGACACGCTGGCCGACGGCCAGCAGATCATGCTCAAGCTCACCCTGCCCAGCGTCGACGGCTTCTTCACCGAGCTGGTGCAGCACCCGCGCGTGCTGCGCGTGGTGGCGCTGTCGGGCGGCTACACGCGTGCCGAGTCGAACCGGCTGCTGGCGCGCAACCCCGGCGTCGTCGCCAGCTTCAGCCGCGCCCTGACCGAGGGGCTGACGGCGCAGCAGAGCGACGCCGAGTTCCACGCCACGCTGGACGGGTCGATCGAGTCGATCTGCCAGGCATCGATCGCCTCCTGAGGCCCAGGCCAGGGCGGGCCCGATTTCGCGGCCGGCAGGCGAGGCCGGCCCTCGATCCGACTCGATCGCGGGCCGCGCAAGCCGCTCAGGTCGTGGTGATCGTCCCGAACAGCAGGCGCACCGCGCGCCACAGCGCCCACAGCAGGCCGATCGGAATCACCACGGTCTGCAGCAGGAACACCGCCAGCAGGCGCACCAGATCCGCCACGGCGTCGTTCGCGGCGGTCTTGATCTGCTCATAGGTGGCGCTCAGGTCGGGCAACCTGGGCGTCACGCGCTTCAGGCGGTCGAGCACGCCTTCGTCCTCGGGCGCGGCTGCGTCGGCGCCTGGCAGGCCCTGCTGCACCGCCTCGGTGGTGCCGCCGATGACCTCTTGCGCGGCCGCGTAGTCCTGCGCCATGAAGGCGCGATATACCGCCTCGTTGCCCAGCGCAATCAGCGGCGCCGCAAAGCGCAGCAGCAGCAATACCGTCAGCAGCGGCACCAGGCGCCGCTGCCAGCCGGTGGCCGTCGCGCCCGGCCCGGCGGCGGTCAGGCGTCCGGCCAGCCAGGCCAGCAGCGCGACGCTCAGCAGTCCCGACAGCAGCCAGTGCGCGCCCATCGCCAGCAGCAGCAGATGCACGCCGAACACCACGCTGGCGGCCAGCATCAGGGTCGAGAACTGCTCGATCAGGTCGCTGATGGGCTTCAGCGCCTGGCCCGGCGTCAGCCCCACGCCGACGCCGGCCGGCTGCAGCGACAGTTGCGTGCCTTGCGCCGCAGCCACCGCCGCGCCCAGGGTGCGTGCCGCCGCGTAGGTGGTCAGGGCGCGCTTCAGGCCGGCTTCCACCTCGCGCTTGGCGGCGGCGTCCGGCGGTACCCACCAGGTTCCGGCCAGCACGGCCAGGGCCAGCAGGACAAGGGCGATCCGGTGCAGCATGGGGTGGCTCATGGGTGTGAGCTTAAGGCAACGTCCGGCACAATCCATGGGTTTCGCCATCGCCCGAAAGCCCGCCGTGACCGACAGCACTGCCGCCCTGCACACCAGCCAGCTCCACAGCCTGCCCCTGCTGGCGCGCGGCAAGGTGCGCGACAACTACGCCGTTGGCGCCGACCGCATCCTGATGGTGGCCAGCGACCGCATCAGCGCCTTCGACGTCATCATGGAGCAGCCGATTCCCGGCAAGGGCCGGCTGCTCACGCAGATGGCGCTGTGGTGGTTCGGCCAACTGCAGGGCATCGTGCCCAACCACCTGACCGGCGAGGCACCCGAGAGCGTGGTGGCGCCGGACGAGGTGGCCCAGGTGGCCGGCCGCAGCATGCTGGTCAGGCGGCTGCAGCCGATCCCGGTGGAGGCCGTGGTGCGCGGCTATCTGGCCGGCAGCGGCTGGAAGGAATACCAGCAGGACCGGTCGGTCTGCGGCGTGCCGCTGCCAGCCGGACTGCAGAACGCCAGCCGCCTGCCGGCGCCGATCTACACGCCGGCGGCCAAGGCGGCGGCGGGTGAGCACGACGAGAACATCAGCTTCGAGCGCACGGAGCAGATGATCGGTCCCGAGCTGGCGGCACGGATCCGTGACATCTCGATTGCCCTCTACAGCCGCGCCGCCGAGATCGCGCGCGCAAAGGGCATCATCATTGCCGACACCAAGTTCGAGTTCGGCCTCGACGCCGCTGGCGAACTGGTGCTGATGGACGAGGTGCTGACGCCCGACTCCTCGCGCTACTGGCCGCTGGACGGCTGGGCCGAGGGCGCCAACCCGCCCAGCTTCGACAAGCAGTACCTGCGCGACTGGCTGGAGCAGGC
>CAYRHV010000276.1:0-3593 GCA_964424045.1 uncultured Ottowia sp.
GCATGTTCAGCGACACGTTGTTGGGCGGGATCGGCTGCATGAACCACTTGTCGTAGAGCTTGGCCAGCGATCCGTCCTCGATCTGGCGCACGATGGAATCGTCGACCGCCTTCTTCAGCTTGGCATCGCCCTTGGGCAGCATGCAGGCGATCGGCTCGACGTTCAGCACCTCGCCGACGATGGCGAAGTCCTTCGGGTTCTTGGCCTTGGCGATGTTGGCCGCCAGGATCGAGCCGTCCATCACGAAGGCGTCGGCGCGGTCGGACTCGAGCAGCAGGAAGCTGTCGGCGTGGTCCTTGCCCATCACCTGCTTGAAGTCCAGGTTGGCGTCGCGCGCCTTGCGGCGGATGTGCTGCACCGAGGTGGTGCCGGTGGTCACGGCCAGGGTCTTGCCGCCCAGGTCGTTGATCGACTGGATGCCGGAATTGGCCTTCACCGCCATGCGCACCTCCTCCACGTAGGTGGTGTAGGCGAAGTCGACGTCCTTCTGGCGCGCCAGGTTATTGGTGGTGGAGCCGCACTCGAAGTCGATGGTGCCGTTCTGGATCAGCGGAATGCGGTTCTGCGAGGTGATCACCTGGTAGTTGACCTTCAGCGGCTTGCCCAGCGCCTTGCTGATGTCGTCCACGATGCGCTCGGCCATCTCGGTGTGAAAGCCCACGTACTTGCCACCGCCGAGCGTGAAGCCCAGACCCGAGGAGTCGCGCACCCCCAGGGTGACGGCACCACGCTCACCGATCTTGGCCAGGGTGTCGGGCGCCTGCGCCAGCACCGAACCGGCGGTCAGCGCCAGGACGGAAAAGGCGAGCACTTGCTTTTTCATGAAGATGACCTTTCGTCAAAAAGAACTTGGGAAGGAAACGGAAACATTGAACGGCGATTCTAGAAGGCCGTAACTCAGGGCAAACCCTCGGTCGCCGCCTCGGGCTGCGCCTGATTCTGCTGCAGGCTCCACATCTGCGCATAGCGCCCGCGCGCGGCCAGCAGCTCCGGGTGCGTGCCGCGCTCGACGATGCGGCCCTGCTCCAGCACCAGGATCTGGTGCGCATCGACCACGGTGGACAGGCGGTGCGCGATCACCAGGGTCGTCTTGCCGCGCGCCACGCCGCGCAGCTCGGCCTGGATGGCGCGCTCGTTGGCCGAATCCAGCGCGCTCGTGGCCTCGTCGAAGATCAGTACCGGCGGGTCCTTCAGCAGGGTGCGCGCGATCGCCACGCGCTGCTTCTCGCCGCCCGACAGCTTCAGCCCGCGCTCGCCCACCACGGTCTCGTAGCCCAGCGGCGTGGCGGCGATGAAGTCGTGGATGTGCGCCGCGCGCGCGGCGGCCTGCACCGCCTCGTCGCTGGCATCGGGGCGTCCGTAGCGAATGTTGTAGGCAATGGTGTCGTTGAACAGCACGGTGTCCTGCGGCACGATGCCGATGGCACGCCGCACGCTGGCCTGGGTGACGGCGCGGATGTCCTGGCCGGCGATCAGGATGCGCCCGCCGCCGCCCGGAGCCGGCGTCCCGACGTCATAGAAGCGGTAGAGCAGCCGCGCCAGCGTCGACTTGCCGGCGCCCGAGGGCCCCACCACCGCCACCGTCTGGCCAGCCGGCACGGTGAAGCTGACGTCGCGCAGGATCGGCCGCGCCGGCTCGTAGGCGAAGTCCACGTGCTCGAACACCAGATCCACCGGCCCGTGGGTGCGCAGCTCGGGCGCGCCCAGCAGGTCGGCCACCTCCTGCTGGCGGTCGATCAGCGCGAACATGCGGTGCAGGTCGGTCAGGTTCTGCTTCACCTGCCGATACAGCATGCCCAGGAAGCCCAGCGGGATGTAGAGCTGGATCATGAAGCCGTTGATCATCACCAGGTCGCCGATCGTCAGGCGCCCGTCGGCCACGCCCTGGGTGGCGCGCCACAGCATCGCCACCAGGCCGATGGCAATCACCAGCTGCTGCCCGGTGTTGAGCAGCGACAGCGAGCTCTGCGCCTTCAGGCGAGCCCGCGCGTAGGCGCGCAGGCTGTCGTCGTAGCGGCGCGCCTCGAAGCCCTCGTTGCCGAAATACTTGACGGTCTCGTAGTTCAGCAGCGAATCGACGGCGTGCGTGCTGGCCAGCGTCTCGGCACTGTTGGCCTCGACGCGAAAGCGCGTGCGCCACTCGGTCACCCAGACCGTGAACACGGCGTAGGCGACCAGCGCCGCCAGCGTGATCCAGACGAAACCGGCGTCGAACTGGCGCCCCAGGATGGCCAGCACCAGGCCCACCTCGACCAGGGTCGGCACGATGCTGTAGAGCGAGTAGGTGATCAGCGACTCGATCGCGCGCACGCCGCGCTCGATGTCGCGCGTCATGCCGCCGGTCTGGCGCTCCAGGTGGAAGCGCAGGCTGAGCGCGTGCAGGTGCTCGAAGGTCTGCAGCGCCACCGCGCGCGTCGCGCCCTGCGTCGCCCTGGCGAACACCAGCTCGCGCAGCTCGGTGAAGAGGCTGGTCGACAGGCGCAGCGCGCCATAGGCCAGCAGCAGGCCCGCCGGCACCACCAGCAGGGCCTCGGGGTCGCCCGGCTGCACGTTCATGCGGTCGACCAGCGCCTTGAGCAGCAGCGGCACGCCGACGTTGGACAGCTTGGCGGCCAGCACCATGACCAGCGCCACGCCGACGCGCCAGCGATAGCGCCACAGGTAGGGCAGCAGCCGCGCCAGCGTGCGCCAGTCCGAGCCGGCGTCGGCGGCGCTGCGCGCCTCGCCCGCCGTGGGCGCGCGGCGCGCGCGCTCAACGCCGCCGCGCATGTTGGAAAATACCCTGCTTCATCACTTGACGAGGATTGTGCCCATGACCGACGGATCCAGCTTCATGCGCCCGGTGAACGAGACCCCGGTCGACGCACCCGAGGCGGAACTGCCGCACGACCACACGCTGGTGATGAAGGTGATGCCGATGCCGGCGGACGCCAACGCCAACGGCGACATCTTCGGCGGCTGGGTCATGGCCCAGGTCGACATGGCCGGCGCCGTGCTGGCGGCACGCTACGCCCAGGGCCGCATGGCGACGGTGGCGGTGAACCAGTTCATCTTCAAGGCGCCCGTGCGCGTCGGCGACCTGGTGTCGTTCTATGCCCGCATGGAGCGCATCGGCCACACCTCGATGACCGTCAACGTCGGCGCCTTCGCCGAGCGCATGGGCAACCAGGGGCGCTACATCAAGGTCACCGAGGCCTCCCTCATCTACGTGGCGATCGACGACGACGGCCGCCCGCGCCCCGTGCCCCGGAAAGCGGGCTGAAGCGGCGGCACCCGGGCGCTCTGGACAATCTTGTCCGGCCAGCCCAGCCATGCTAAAATGCTTGGTTCTTCGGGCGTTGATCGGCCCGGGAACTCATGGGGCCACCGCCACCCCGAACCTGGCGAGGTGAGGCCAAAGCGAGTCGCTGCAGCAGTCTGGCCGCAGCGGCGCCAGCAACGGCCGGATCAAAGGAGAGCCATCTCATGGCACGCGTCTGCGAAGTAACGGGCAAGAAGCCCCTGGTCGGACACAAGGTGTCCCACTCCAACATCAAGACCAAGCGCCGGTTCCTGCCGAACCTGCAATACCGCCGCTTCTGGGTCGAGAGCGA
>CAYRHV010000277.1:0-3572 GCA_964424045.1 uncultured Ottowia sp.
TCCTTCTTCCAGAACGGCGCCTGGGTCTTCAGGTAGTCCATGATGAACTCGCAGGCCTGGAAGCTCTCGCCGCGGTTCATCGAGCTCACTGCCACCAGCACGATCTGGTCCAGCGGCTGCAGCACGCCGACCCGGTGCACCACGCGTGCGCCCAGGATATCGAAGCGGTGGTGGGCCTCGTCGATCATGGCCTCGATCGCCCGTTCCGTCATGCCCGGGTAGTGCTCCAGCTCCAGGGCCTGGATCGACCCCGCCTGTGCCACCTCGTGCCGGTCCCTGACGGTGCCGACGAAGCTGCAGACGGCACCAACGCGGCCATCGCCGGCGCGCAGGGCCGCGACCTCGGCGGCGAGGTCGAAGTCCTCGTGCTGGATGCGCACGCGCGGCGCGGCGGTGGGGCTTGTCATCGCCACCCCCTCAGCCGCCGGTCACCGGCGGGAAGAACGCCACCTCGGCGCCCTCGGCCAGGGGCTCGTCGCCCCGGGCCATGACCTGGTCCAGTGCCATGCGCACGGCGCGCTCCGGCGCCAGCACCTCGGCGTAGGCGCCGCCGCGCGCCGCCAGCTCCTGGCGCAATGCCGCCGGCGTGGCGGCCAGCGTGTGCAGTTCCTCGTCGCCCTGCCCCAGCGCCTCGCGCAGCGCCGCAAAATAGCGCACGCGGATCCGGATCGGCGTCGCTGCGCTCATGACAACAGCTCCGCCAGCGGGAGGAAGCGCACCCGATCGCCCACCTCGATGGTGCTGCCCGCCGGGTGGTCGACCAGGCCGTCGGCCCAGTGCATGGAGGTCAGCACGCCCGAGCCCTGGTTCGCAAACAGGTCCAGTCCACCGGTGGCGTTGCGCCGCACGCGCAGGAACTCGCGCCGCCGATCGGGCCGCGGCAGGCGGAAGTCGGCGCGCAGCGAGACGGCCGGCGGGGCCACGTCGGCCGCGCCCTGCAGGCGCAGCAGGAAGGGCCGCACCAGCAGCAGGTAGGTGACGAAGCTCGACACCGGATTGCCGGGCAGGCCGATGAAGTGCGCGGCCGCGCCATCGGCGCGCCGCACCGTACCACAGGCAAACGGTTTGCCCGGCTTGATCGCCACGCTCCACAGGTCGAGCGTGCCGAGCTGGCGCACGGCCGGCTTGACGTGGTCTTCCTCGCCCACGGAGACGCCGCCGCTGGTGACGATCACGTCGTGTGCCTCGGCCGCGCCCTGCAGGGCCTGCACCGTCGCCTGCAGGCTGTCCGGCACGATGCCCAGGTCCGTGACCTCGCAGCCGGCACGCTGCAGCAGCGCGCGCAGGAAGAAGCGGTTGCTGTTGTAGATCGATCCCGGCGGCATGGCCTCGGGCGCGACCTCGCCCGGCATCACCAGCTCGTCGCCGGTGTTGAGCAGGGCCACGCGCGGCCGGCGTCCGACCTGCAGCCGGTCCATGCCGATGCCGGCGGCGAGACCAATACTCGCCGGCGTCAGGCGCTCGCCGCGCCGCAGCACCGCCGCGCCGTGCGCCACGTCCTCGCCGGCGCGCCGGATGCACTGGCCCGCGCCGGGGACGACACGGATGCGCACGCGCGCGCCATCGTCCAGGGCCTCGGTCTCTTCCTGCATCACGACGGCGTCAGCCCCCGGCGGTACCGCCGCCCCGGTGAAGATGCGCGCCGCGCAACCGGCCTCCAGCGCCGTGCCGAGATGGCCGGCGGCGATGCGCTGCGTCACCCGCAACTCGGCGCCGGCGCGGGCGCAGTCGGCACTGCGCACGGCATAGCCGTCCATGGCACTGTTGTCGTGCGGCGGCACGGTGAGCCGCGACACCACGTCCTCGGCCAGCACGCGGCCATCGGCGTCGAAGGTCGACACGGACTCGCTGCCCAGGCCGGCGCCGGCCTGGGCCAGCACGCGCTCGAGCGCCTCGTCCAGCGGCATCAGGGGCGGACGGCCCGCCGGCCCGGCCGGCGCGGGGGTGGGATCGGGTGCGGCAGCGGTCATACGAAAGGAACCAAGGAATTCTTGACGAGCATCACCCGATCTTAGGGCAACGCCAGGCAACTCGTCCTTCCTGGCGGCTCTGGCGGCAGGGCTGTCTGCCGGCCGTGGCGCCGCTACGGCAGATGGCGCTCGGGCTGGTAGTCGAAGCGCTCGCCCTGGGCCAGCAGCCAGTCGGCCAGCGCGGCCGCGTCGTTCAGGTCGAGCACCGGGCGCTGGGTCGGCACCGGCAGGCGATCCGGGGCGTCGGTGGCAATGGCGGCGACGAAGTCGTCTTCCGGATACAGGGCCGGGTGGCCGGCGTCGGCGCGCCAGACCTCGACCTTCGGCAGGTCGCTGTGGCGAAAGCCCTCGACCAGCACCCAGTCCACGCCGTCCCACAGCTCGGCGATCATCTGGTGCACCGTCAGTTCGTGCTCGCGCTCGAATTCGCGCATCAGCGCCAGCCGATGGCGCGAGGCGATCACCACCTCGAAGGCGCCAGCCTCGCGGTGGCGCCAGCTGTCCTTGCCCGGTCGATCGATGTCGAAGCGGTGGTGTGCGTGCTTGACCACCGACACACGCAGGCCGCGCTCGCGCAGCACTGGAATCAGCCGCTCCAGCAGGCTGGTCTTGCCGGCGCCCGAATAGCCGGCGAAACCGACGACCTTCATGACGGCCTCACCCGCAGGCCTCGGCGATCAGCTGCTTGACCCGGGCCACGTCGGCCGGCAGCACGCGCACCCGGCGCGGCAGCGCCTCGATGCCCTCGAACGCCGCCGGCCGCTCGGGCGGTCGGCCCAGCGCCTCCTCGATGGTGGCGGCAAACTTGATCGGCAGCGCCGTCTCCAGCACCAGCATCGGCACGCCCGGCCGCCGGTGTTCGCGCGCCACCTTGACGCCGTCGGCGGTGTGCGGATCGATGGTGACGCCGTGCGCCGCGGACACGGCGCGAATGGTCGCCAGCCGGTCGGCGTGCGTGCTGCGGCCGCTGACGAAGCCGTAGCGCTCGGCAGCGTCGGCGAACACCGGGTCGGCGCCCAGGTCGAACTGCCCGGCGGTCGTCAGCGCCCGGCCGAACAGCGCACGCACGCGCGCGCTGTCGCGCCCGACCAGGTCGAACACGAAGCGCTCGAAGTTGCTGGCCTTGCTGATGTCCATCGACGGGCTGCTGGTCTCGTGCGTGTCGGCGGCGCCGCGCACGCGGTAGACACCGGTGCGAAAGAACTCGTCGAGCACGTCGTTCTCGTTCGTCGCCACCACCAGCCGGCCGATCGGCAGGCCCATCTGGCGCGCCACGTGGCCGGCGCAGACATTGCCGAAATTGCCGCTGGGCACGGCGAAATCGACCGTCTCGCTGTCAGCCGCCGTGGCTTCGAAGTAGCCGGCAAAGTAATACACCACCTGCGCCAGCAGGCGCGCCCAGTTGATCGAATTGACGGTGCCGATGCGCCAGCGGCGCTTGAAGTCGAGGTCGGCGCTGACGGCCTTGACGATGTCCTGGCAGTCGTCGAACACGCCCTCGATCGCGATGTTGTGGATGTTGGCGTCCTGCAGCGAGAACATCTGCGCCTGCTGGAAGGCGCTCATGCGCCCGTGCGGACTGAGCATGAAGACGCGGATGCC
>CAYRHV010000278.1:0-3571 GCA_964424045.1 uncultured Ottowia sp.
TGACCGAACAGGTGTGGCAGCCGATGCACTTGTCCAGGTTCAGCACCATGCCGATTTGAGCGCGGATTTTCATGGGAATTTGCTCCTTTGTCGGGTCAGGCCTGGGCGACGGCCGGCTCGAGGTCGTCGTCGAGCCAGTCGACCTTGCGCATCTTGCGCACCAGCACGAACTCGTCGCGATTGGTGCCGATGGTCCCGTAATAGTTGAAGCCGTAGCTGTACTGCGCGTAGCCACCGATCATGTGCGTCGGCTTGAGCACGATGCGCGTGACCGAGTTGTGGATGCCACCGCGCAGACCGGTGATCTCCGAGCCCGGGGTGTTGATGGTCTTCTCCTGTGCGTGGTACTTCAGCACCATGCCGGCCGGCACGCGCTGGCTGACGACGGCGCGCGCGGCAATCGCGCCGTTGGCGTTGAACAGCTCGACCCAGTCGTTGTCGACGATGCCGCCGCGGCGCGCGTCGTCCTCGCTGAGCCACACCACGGGACCACCGCGGTTCAGCGTCAGCATGTGCAGCACGTCGCTGTAGGTGCTGTGGATGCCCCACTTCTGGTGCGGCGTGATGAAGTTCAGCGCCAGTTCGGGGTGGCCGTTGGGCTTGATGCCCTCGACCTCGTGCAGGGTCTTCAGGTCGACCGGCGGCCGGTAACTGGCCAGGCCCTCGCCGAAATCGCGCATCCAGGGGTGGTCCTGGTAGAACTGCTGGCGGCCACTGAGCGTGCGCCAGGGGATCAGCTCGTGCACGTTGGTGTAGCCGGCGTTGTAGCTGACCTTCTCGCTCTCCAGCCCGCTCCAGGTGGGCGAGGAGATGATCTTGCGCGGCTGCGCCTGGATGTCGCGGAAGCGGATCTTCTCGTCCTCGCGGTGCAGCGCCAGGTGCGCGTGCTCGCGCCCGGTCTGCCTGGAGAGCGCCTCCCAGGCCTTGACGGCGACGTGGCCGTTGGTCTCGGGCGCCAGCATCATCACCACCTCGGTGGCGTCGATGTCGCTCACGATGCGCGGCCGGCCCTGGGTGGGCCCCTCCTCGCGCACGCGGCCGTTCAGGTCGCCCAGCTGCTCGACCTCGGTCCCGGTGTTCCAGGCAATGCCCTTGCCGCCGTTGCCGAGCTGGTCCATCAGCGGCCCGAGCGCGGTGAAGCGCCGGTAGGTGTTGGGGTAGTCGCGCTCGACCACCGAGATCTGCGGCGCCGTGACGCCGGGGATCAGGTCGACCTCGCCGCGCTGCCAGTCGGCCACGCCATAGGGCTGGGCCAGCTCGGCCGGGCTGTCGTGCATCAGCGGCGTCAGCACCACTTCCTTCTCGACCCCCAGGTGACCGACACAGACTTCGCTGAAGGCCTTGGCCAGGCCCTTGTAGATCTCCCAGTCGCTGCGCGCCTGCCAGGCCGGGTCGACGGCGGCCGACAGCGGGTGGATGAAGGGGTGCATGTCGCTGGTGTTGAGGTCGTTCTTCTCGTACCAGGTCGCCGTCGGCAGCACGATGTCCGAATACAGGCAGGTCGTGCTCATGCGGAAGTCCAGCGTCACCAGCAGGTCGAGCTTGCCCTCGGGCGCCTGCTCGTGCCAGCGCACCTCGCCCGGCTTGGCATCCTGGGGGCCCAGGTCCCTGCCCTGCACGCCGTGCTGCGTGCCCAGCAGGTGCTTGAGGAAATACTCGTGCCCCTTGCCCGAACTGCCCAGCAGGTTGGAGCGCCAGACGAACAGGTTGCGCGGCCAGTTGTCGGGGTGGTCCGGATCGGTGCAGCTCATGACGAGCGAGCCGTCCTTCAGGCCCTGCGCCACGTAGTCGCGCGCGGGCAGGCCGCTGGCCTCGGCGTCGCGCGCCACCTGCAGCGGATTCGTCTGCAGCTGCGGCGCGCTGGGCAGCCAGCCCATGCGCTCGGCGCGCACGTTGTAGTCGATCATGGAGCGCTCGCGCGCGCCGTCGCTGGCCAGCGGCGACAGCAGCTCGTCCACGCCCAGCTTCTCGTAGCGCCACTGGTCGGTGTGGGCGTAGAAGAAGCTGGTGGCGTTCTGCTGGCGCGGCGGGCGGATCCAGTCGAGCGCGAAGGTGAGCGCGGTCCAGCCGGTCTGCGGGCGCAGCTTCTCCTGGCCCACGTAGTGCGACCAGCCGCCGCCACTCTGGCCGATGCAGCCGCACAGCATCAGCATGTTGATGATGCCGCGGTAGTTCATGTCGCAGTGGAACCAGTGGTTCATGCCGGCGCCGATGATGATCATCGACTTGCCCTGCGTCTTGTCGGCGTTGTCGGCGAACTGGCGCGCCACCGCGATCACCTGCGCGCGCGGCACGCCGGTGATGGGCTCCTGCCAGGCCGGCGTATAGGGCGCGTCGGCGTCGTAGCCGCCATCGGCGTCCTCGCCCGGCAGGCCGCGCTGGATGCCGTAGTTGGCCGCCAGCAGGTCGAACACCGTGGCCACGGCGACGCGCCCCCGCAGGCCCTCGCCACTCAGCTCCAGGTGCGTCACCGGCACGCGCCGCACCAGCACGTCGCCGCCCTGGTCGTTGCCGGTGAAGTGCGGATTGGGCACGCCGCCGAAATACGGGAAGGCGACGTCGGTGACGTCGTGCGCCTGCGCGCCGTCCTCCAGCACCGAGAGCTTCAGCCGCACCTCGGCGCCGTTGCGCGCGTCCTTGTCCTCCAGGTTCCACAGGCCCTGGTCGGCACGTCCGTCCGCGCCCCAGCGGAAGCCGATCGAGCCGTTGGGCAGCGCCACCCGGCCGTCGCTGTCGTAGGCCACGGTCTTCCAGTCGGGGTGGTTGTCCTGGCCGAGCCGACCCTCGAAGTCGCTGGCACGCAGGTAGCGGTCCGGCACCATGACGACGCGGCCGTCGGCCAGCTGCTTCTCCTTCAGCGCCACCAGCAGCGGCAGGTCGGTGAAGCGGCGCGCGTATTCGTCGAAGTAGGCCGAGCGGCGCTCGAAGTAGAACTCCTTCAGGATCACGTGGCCCATCGCCATGGCCACCGCCGCGTCCGTGCCCTGCTTGGGGTGCAGCCAGAGGTCGGACAGCTTGGCGACCTCGGAAAAGTCGGGCGTCACCGCCACGATCTTGGCGCCCTTGTAGCGCACCTCGGTGAAGAAGTGGGCGTCCGGCGTGCGCGTCTGCGGCACGTTGGAGCCCCAGGCGATGATGAAGTTGGAGTTGTACCAGTCGGCGCTCTCCGGCACGTCGGTCTGCTCGCCCCAGGTCTGCGGGCTGGACGGCGGCAGGTCGCAGTACCAGTCGTAGAAGGACAGCGGCACACCGCCGATCAGGCTCAGGTAACGCACGCCGGCGGCATACGAGATCATCGACATCGCCGGAATCGGCGAGAAGCCGATCACGCGGTCCGGCCCGTGGCGCTTGATGGTGTAGACGTTGGCCGCGGCAATCAGCTGGTTGACCTCGTCCCAGCTCGAGCGCACGAAGCCGCCCAGGCCACGCTGCTTTTGCCATTCGCGCCGCGCCTCGGGATTCTCGACGATGCTGGCCCAGGCCTCGACCGGGCCCTTGGCCACCGCCAGCGCGGCGCGCCAGTGCTTGAGCAGGCGCGCGCGCACCATCGGGTACTTGACGCGGTTGGCGC
>CAYRHV010000279.1:0-3556 GCA_964424045.1 uncultured Ottowia sp.
CTTCGTCTCGGGCGCGATGTTCCTGTGCATCGGCGTGCTCTACGACCGGCTGCACACGCGCGAGATCGCGGCCTATGGCGGCGTTATCAACTCGATGCCGAAGTTCGGCCCGTTTGCCCTGCTGTTCTTCATGGCCAACTGCGGCCTGCCCGGCACCGCCGGCTTCATCGGCGAGTGGACCGTGATCCTGGGCAGCGTGCAGGCCAACTTCTGGCTCGGCCTGCTGCTGGCCACGGCGCTGATCTCGGGCGCCGGCTACTCGCTGTGGATGTTCAAGCGCGTCTATTTCGGCGCTGTCGGCAACGAGAAGGTGCGCGGCATGCCCGACCTGAACGCGCGCGAATACCTGGTGATGGTGCTGATGGCGATCACGGTGCTCTGGATGGGCATCTATCCCAAGACCTTCACCGACCTGATGGGACCGTCGGTGTCCAGGCTGCTGGACCAGGCCGCGATCTCCAAGCTCAATTGAGGACCGCTCAGAATGATTGACCAAGCGAGTTGGATCGCCATCTACCCGGAGGTCGTGCTCCTGGTGATGTCCTGCGTGATCGCGCTGCTGGACCTGCTGGACCGGCGCGCCACGCGGCCGGTGGCCTACATCCTGACGGTGCTGACGCTGCTGGTGCTGGCGGTGCTGACGGGCAGCTATGCCGCCAGCGGCGAGACCGTCTACGGCTTCGACGGCATGGTGGTGAGCGACGTCATGGCCAACTGGCTCAAGTGCTTTGCCGCACTGGCGCTGCTGGTCACCTTCATCTACTCGCGCAGCTACGTGGCCAGCCGCGACATGCTGCGCGGCGGCGAGTGGTATGTGCTCGGCCTGCTCGGCCTGCTGGGCATCTTCGTGATGATCTCGGCCAACCACTTCCTGACCCTGTATCTGGGCCTGGAGTGCCTGGCCCTGACCAGCTACGCGCTGGTGGCGCTGCGCCGCGACCTGGCGAACGCGACCGAGGCGGCGATGAAGTATTTCGTGCTCGGCGCCATGGCCTCGGGTTTCCTGCTCTACGGCCTGTCGATGATCTACGGCGCCACCGGCACGCTCGACATCGGCGAGACCTTCCAGGCGATCGCCAGCGGCCAGATCCGCCACCAGGTGCTGGTGTTCGGGGTCGTGTTCGTGGTCGCCGGCCTGGCGTTCAAGTTCGGCGCGGCGCCGTTCCACATGTGGGTGCCCGACGTCTACGAGGGCGCGCCGACGGCGGTGACGCTGTTCCTGGGCGCGGCGCCCGAGCTGGCCTCGTTCGCGATCGCCATCCGCCTGCTGGTCGAGGGCCTGCTGCCGCTGGCGCTCGACTGGCAGCCGATGCTGGGCGTGGTCGCGGTGGCCTCGCTGCTGGTGGGCAACATCGTCGCCATCGCCCAGACCAACATCAAGCGCATGCTGGGCTATTCGGCGATCTCGCACATGGGCTTCGTGCTGATGGGCTTGATGTCGGGCGTGGTCGGCGAGAGCGACGCGCTGACCGCCAACGCCTACAGCTCGGCCATGTTCTACGCCGTGGTCTACGTGCTGACGACACTGGTGAGCTTCGGCGTCATCATGCTGCTGGCGCGCGACGGCTTCGAGAGCGACCAGATCGCCGACTTCGCCGGCCTGAACCAGCGCAGCCCGCTGTATGCCGGCATCATGGGCATCTGCATGCTCTCGCTCACCGGCTTCCCGCCCATGGTCGGCTTCCAGGCCAAGCTGGCGGTGCTGCAGGCGCTGATCAGCACCGGCCTACCGAGCTACATCGGCCTGGCGGTGTTCGCGGTCATCATGTCGCTGATCGGCGCCTTCTACTACCTGCGCGTGATCAAGGTGATGTATTTCGACGACCTGCCGGCGGCGCTGCCGTCGGGGCCGGTCACGGCGTCGATCGACATGCGCTGGATGCTCACCGTCAACGGCGTGGCCCTGCTGGTGCTGGGCCTGGTGCCGGGTGGCCTGATGAGCTTGTGCGCGCGCGCGATCGAGCAGATGCTGGCCACTTGATGTCGCAGCAATCGAGCATCTGGCTGCTCATCCTGCTGGCGGTGCTGGCCGCCAACCTGCCGTTCCTCAACGAGCGCGTGCTTGCGGTCTGGCCGCTGCGCAGCCATCGCAAGCTGCTGGGCGTGCGCGTGCTCGAGCTGGTGCTGTGGTATTTCATCGTCGGCGGCATCGGCCTCGCGCTCGAGCAGCACGCCGGCCAGATCTATCCGCAGGGCTGGCAGTTCTATGCCATCACCGCCTCGCTGTTCCTCACTTTTGCGTTTCCGGGTTTCGTCTTTCGCTACCTGGTGCGCCGCCGGAGATAGAGGGTGGCGACCGACCTGACCGAGCGGCAGTTGGACAGCGAGGAGCTGTTCCAGGGCAAGCTGCTGCATGCCTTCCGCGATCGCGTGCGCCTGCCGGGTGGCGGCGAGAGCACGCGCGAGTACGTGCGGCATCCGGGCGCGGTGATGATCATCCCGCTGCTCGAGCGCGCGGGCGGCCATCCCGAAGTGGTGCTCGAGCGCCAGTACCGCTACCCCGTGGGCCGGACGCTGATCGAGTTTCCGGCCGGCAAGCGCGATCCGGGCGAGGACGCGCTCACCTGCGCCGTGCGCGAGCTGCGCGAGGAGACGGGCTACCGTGCGCGCGAGTGGGCGCGTGCCGGCGTGCTGCATCCGGTGGTGTCCTATTCGACCGAGGTGATCGAGATCTGGTTTGCGCGTGGCCTGAGCGCCGGGGCGCGCCAGCTCGACGAAGGCGAGTTCCTCGAGGTGTTCAGCGCATCTGCGGGCGAGCTGCTCGACTGGTGCCACACCGGGCGCGTGACCGACGCCAAGACCCTGGTGGGTGCGTTTTGGTTGCACAATGTGCTCAGCGGCGCCTGGATGCTCGATTGGCGGGCGCCACCGGCCGATCCGCCCCAGCCATGAAAGTCCTCGATCTCCAGTGTTCCCAGGGCCATGCCTTCGAGGGCTGGTTTGCGTCGGAAGAGGACTTCCAGGCGCAACTCGAGCGCGACCTCGTGGCGTGCCCGATGTGCAGCGACAAGGCACTCGTCAAGCTGCCGAGTGCGCCGCGCCTGAACCTGCGTGGCGGCGCTGCGCCCGAGCGCGCTGTGACCACGCCGGCGCCGCAGGCGACCGAGGCGGTCGCCGCACTGCCGCAACAGGCCTTGCAGGCCGCCTGGATGCAGATGGTGCGCCGCGTGCTGGCGCAGACCGAGGACGTGGGCGAGCGCTTTGCCGAGGAGGCGCGCCGCATCCACTACGGCGAGGCCGAGGAGCGCGGCATCCGCGGCCAGGCGACGCGCGCGCAGACCGAGGCGTTGCAGGAGGAGGGCATCGCGGTCATGCCCTTGCCCCTGCCCGATGGCCTCGAGGGCCCGCTGCAGTAGGGCACAGCCGCCGACGCGTCACGCCGCTTCGGACGCGTTGACGATGGCCTGCAGCGCGTCGAGATCGACGATGCGCACGTGGCGGTGCTTGACCTCGATGATGCCGTCGTCGGCGAACTTGGAGAAGGTGCGGCTCACGGTCTCGAGCTTCAGGCCCAGGTAGCTGCCGATTTCCTCGCGCGTCATGCGCAGCACCAGCT
>CAYRHV010000280.1:0-3553 GCA_964424045.1 uncultured Ottowia sp.
CCCCGCGCGCGCGACCGCTCACTGACCGGCCAGCACGTCCATGGTGGCGGCGTCGAGCCGGCCCGTGACGGCCAGGCCGTTGTCCTGCTGGAAGGCGCGCAGGCCCGCGGCCGTGCGCGGCCCGGCGGCGCCATCGGGCGTGCCGACGTTGTAGCCCAGCTGGTTCAGGCGCTGCTGCGCCTGGCGCATCGACAGCACCCGTCCGCCCTGGCCCGGAACGTAGGTCTGCGACGGCGCCGCGCCGCCATCGACGCCCAGGCGTCCACCGCCACCCAGGCCCTGGCCCTGCACGCTTTGCGCGCGATAACCGCGCAGGCTGCGCACCATCTGGTTGTAGGCATCCATGAAGGCGGCCGCGATCACCTTGCCCTGCGGCGTGTTGGTGTAGCCCCCCAGGCCGCCACCGGCACGACCGCCGAACAGGCCGCCAAACAGGTTCAGGTCGGTCTTGGAGGCACTGCCCTCCGAGGCCGCGACCTGGACGCCGGAGCGGTTGTCGACCAGCGTCAGCAGCGCGGCGGCTTCGCGCGTCTGCACGCCGCCGGCGACGGCACCGATGGCGCGGCCACTGCCGCCCCCGATGAGGCCACCCAGCACGCCGCCCAGGCCACCGGTGTTGCCGGCGCTGAAGACGATCTCGGGCGACAGTGCGTAGTCGGAGGCGACCATCTGGCCGCGCCCGAAGTTGCTGCCGCCGCGCATCTCACCCGACTCCATCAGCGCCCGTTCGCGCGCCATGGCGCCCATGCCGGCCGCGCCTCGTTCCACGACGACGAAGCAGTTGGACTGCTGTACCAGCAGGCGCAACAGGTTGGCCGTCGGCGGCAGGCGGTATTCGTTGCGCAGGATGGTGTACCAGCCGGCGTTCTGGTTTTCCACCAGCGACACCGTGCCCAGCGGCGAGGCACAGCGCTCGAGCTGGCTGCTCTCGCCCGAGGTCGCCGAGCCCGCTGCGCTGCCGGTGGCCATGGTCTTGGCATCCGGACTGCCCATCTGCATGGCGGTGGTGTCGCACCCCGCCAGCGCCCACACCGTCAATGCCACCGTGGCCGCCAAGGCGGCTGATTTTTTCTTCCGCATCAATTCGCTCCTTGCCTCTCCAAAACCAGACCGTCCCGTCTGAACCGGTGCGTGCCCCGCCTCCTCACCGCCGCGCGCGGTGCCCGCGGCGCATCATACGCGCTGGGTGACGGGTGCCTCAATAGGCCGGCTTGCCCAGGACGTCGATTCGAGCCGGCGGCAGGTTGGCCAGCACGCGCTCGCGCTGCAGGCATTTCAGGCCGGCCCGCAGCCACGGCGAGTCGCCGTGCAGGGCATAGGTGAACTGCAGCAGCCGCCCGCCCGGTGCCAGCGCGGCCGCGCCCGCCTGCAGGATCGCGGTGCGAGCCGGCTCGGCGATGGACAGCAGCGGCAGGCCGGAGACCACGTGCTGCACCGGCAATCCGGCGGGGGCGGCATCGCCCAGCAGCGCCGGCAGGTCGGCGGCGTCGCCCTGCAACACCTGAACCTCGGGAAAGTGCTGGCGCAGGTGGTCCGCCAGGCGCGGCGAGCGCTCCAGCACGATCAGCCGCTCAGGCGACACGCCGCGCCTCAGCAGGGCCCGGGTGATGACGCCGGTGCCGGCACCCAGCTCGACGACCCAGCCCTCGGCGCGCGGGTCGACCCAGGCCGCCATGCAGGCCGCCAGGCGGGGCGAACTGGCACAGATCGCGCCCATCGCGGCCGGACGCACGACCAGCTCGCGCAGAAACAGGGATTGCGGCGAGCGCGCAACGGCACGCCCGACGCGGGCGACGCGCAGGCGCGCCGCGCGGACCGCAGGTGTCGGATGCGCCACCAGCGCCCGCGCCTTGGCCGCCATCTCGCCCGGGTGCAGGAGTCGGCTGTGCTGGAATGGCATGGGAAGAGAGTCTGGCCGCGTCGCGTTGGACGCGCAGCATACACCCGTTGCGCGGGTTTCGCGGTAACGACCTGGGTCAGGCGCGCCGCAGACGCTCGATCAGGCCGTTGAGCTCGTCCAGGGAGGCGAAGTGGATGGCCACCTCGCCCACCGGGTCCGTGCCTCGGCTGCGGCGCCCGCTCTTCTTCACCCGCACCTCGACCTGGGCCAGGAGCAGGTCCGAGAGCTCTTCTTCCACCCGTCGCACGTCGCCCGACTTGTCGGCCGGACGGGTCGGCTTGCGCGGCGCGGTGAGGTTGAATTCGGCCAGCAGCCGGCGCACCAGGGCCTCGGTCTCGCGCACGCTGAGCTTGCGCGCCGCCACCTGCTGCGCCGCCGTGATCTGGGCCGCACCTTCCAGCGCCAGCAGGGCGCGCGCGTGGCCCATGTCGACGTCCCCCGCCATCAGCATGGTCTGGACCGGCTCGGCCAGCTGCAGCAGGCGCAGCAGGTTGCTGGCGGCACTGCGGCTCTTGCCGACCGCCTGGGCCGCTTCCTCGTGCGTGAGGCCGAACTCGTCCACCAGCCGCTTCAGGCCCTGCGCTTCCTCGAGCGGATTGAGATCCTCGCGCTGGATGTTCTCGATCAGCGCCATCGCGGCGGCGGCCTCGTCGGCCACCTCGCGCACCAGCACCGGCACCTCCGTCAGCCCGGCCAGGCCAGCCGCACGAAAGCGCCGCTCGCCAGCGATAATCTCATAGTTAGCGCTTACTTTTGATATTTGTCCGGCACTGTCTGTCGCGACGGGGCCCCCTCGCGATTCGTCCAGGCGACGAACCAGGATCGGCTGCATGATGCCCTGCGACTTGATGCTTTCGGCCAGCTCGTAGAGCGCGCCTTCGTCCATGCGCGTGCGCGGCTGATAGCGGCCGGGCACGAGCTCGTCGAGCGGCAGCAGCATGGGCGTGCCGGCCAGGCTCGCCTCGGATGTCTGCAGCGCCGCGGCGGTCGGGCCGAGCAGGGCATCCAGTCCTCGGCCCAGGCCCTTGGGTTTGCGGGTTGCCATGGTTCAGTCCTCCGGTTCAGGGGCGACGGGCGACCGGCGCCGGGGGCGCAGGCTCTCAGGCCGCGCGCTTGGGCGCCAGGTCGAGCGGGATCGGACGCGTCAGGATCTCCGGACGCAGGACGGCATCGAGCTGTTCGCGCGTCAGCAGACCGCGCTCGAGCACGATGTCGTAGACGCTGCCACCGCTGGCATGCGCCGCCTGCGCCACCGCCGTGGCGTTGGCATAGCCGATGTAGGGGTTGAGCGCGGTGACGATGCCGATCGAGCTCGTCACCGTGTCGTGCATGCGCGCCTGGTTGACGCTGATGCCCTGCACGCAGCGGTCCGCCAGCGTGCGGCAGCCGGCTCCGAGGTGGCGCATGCTCTTGAAGATGCTGTGCGCGATGATCGGCTCGAAGGCATTGAGCTGCAGCTGGCCGGCCTCGGCCGCGAAGGTGACCGTCACGTCGTTGCCGATCACCTCGTAGGCGATCTGGTTGACCACCTCGGGAATCACCGGATTCACCTTGCCCGGCATGATGCTGGAGCCGGCCTGCACCGCCGGCAGGTTGATCTCGCCCAGGCCGGCGCGCGGGCCGCTGGAGAGCAGGCGCAGGTCGTTGCAGATC
>CAYRHV010000281.1:0-3544 GCA_964424045.1 uncultured Ottowia sp.
GCCTTCCCGCATGGTGAAGGAGCCAACCGGGTCAGGTGGGGAACCAAGCAGCCCTCACTCTGGAGTCAGTGCCGGGGTCAAGGCTCGTCACCTTCCATCAGCGGCCGGCGCTGCAGCAGTGCGCCAGGTCGCTTGCGCTGGCGCCCGCCGAACCCCCGGAAGCCGGCGCGACGCCGCCTCCTCAGTGCCCTATCTCAGGATTTCCGGCGGCGTCCAGTCCGCCGGCGGCTGTTTCGCATCCGGGTGGTCAAAGCCGTTGACCTCGCGCGCCGGCCGCGCCAGCAACAGCGTCAGGCCGCTGCTGAGCATCAGCATGGCCCAGAAGATGAAGAAGCTGATGGTGTAGGTGGCCTCGCGCGGCCAGTCGACCTGCTCGCCAAACAGCGTCAGCAGCTGCGGATCCAGCACCGCGAACACCATCATCTCCAGCACGCCGGCGACCAGGAAGGCTGGCCAGGCGATCCACATCAGGTGCTGGCGCATCATGGCCTCGGCCCTCGCGCTTCGCTGCCCTCGGCCGTGCTGCGCGCCTTGCCGCCGGTGGCGGCGTGGTTGCGTGCCTGCAGTGCCGGCACCGCCTCGGCGCCCACGGCAGCGGCCGCGCGGCGCGGTGCATCGGTGTAGACCGGGTCGGGCGTGTGCACGGCCAGCCAGAACGTGAACAGCCCGGCCACGACGACGATCGCCGGGCCGGCCATGACCAGCCACATGTGGCCGAATTTCCACCAGGGAGCGCCCGCGGGCGGGGGGGTCGTCTGCATCGGCTTACCTCGGAACCAGGAAGACGGATCTTTCGCGCACTTCGCCCAGGCCGTCGGAGCTCACGCGCAGGTGAATCTCGTGCGAGCCGGGCCGGGCCGCCTCGTAGGGCAGCAGCAGCCGCACCGGCACCCACATCGACTGGGCGGCGTCGATCGTCACCTCGGACTCGCTGGCCAGTGCCAGGCCCGGCAGGCCCTCGACGCCGAGGCGGAAGCTGCGCGGCTGTTCGGTCGCGTTCATGACCTGGACGCGGTAGATGTTCTCGATCTGGCCGTCCGCCATGACGCGCGCCAGGGTGGCGCGATCGCGCACGATGTCGACCTTGAACGGCGTGCGCAGCCACAGGCTGGCCAGCAGGGCCAGCACCAGCGTCGCCAGGATGGCGCTGTAGATCAGCACGCGCGGGCGCAGCACGCGGTGCACGATCTCGCGCCTGCCCCAGCCCTCCTCCAGCGCGCGCTCGGTCGAATAGCGGATCAGCCCGCGCGGGTAGCCGACCTTGTCCATGACCTCGTCGCAGGCGTCGATGCAGGCGGCGCAGCTGATGCATTCGTACTGCAGGCCGTCGCGAATGTCGATGCCGGTGGGGCAGACCTGCACGCACATGGTGCAGTCGATGCAGTCGCCCAGGCCGAGCGCCTTCGGGTCGGCCTTCTTGGAGCGCCCGCCGCGCGGCTCGCCGCGCGCCGCGTCGTAGGTGACGATCAGCGTGTCCTTGTCGAACATCGCGCTCTGGAAGCGCGCGTAGGGGCACATGTACTTGCACACCTGCTCGCGCATGAAGCCGGCATTGCCCCAGGTGGCAAAGCCGTAGAAGAAGATCCAGAAGGTCTCCCAGGGCCCGACCGACCAGTCGAGCACGTGCCCGGCCAGGTCACGGATCGGCGTGAAATAGCCGACGAAGGTGAAGCCGGTCCAGAGCCCGATGGCAATCCAGACCAGGTGCTTGCCGCTCTTGCGCCAGAGCTTGTTCGGCGACATCGGCGCCGCGTCCAGTCGCATGCGCGCCTGGCGATCGCCCTCGAAGCGATGCTCGATCCAGAGGAAGATCTCGGTATAGACGGTCTGCGGGCAGGCGTAGCCGCACCACTGGCGCCCCGCCACGGCGGTGAACAGGAACAGCAGCAGGGCCGAGATGATCAGGATGCCAGCCAGGTAGATGACGTCCTGCGGATACAGCACCAGGCCGAAGATGTAGAAGCGCCGCGCCTCCAGGTCGAACAGCATCGCCTGGCGCCCGCCCCACTGCAGCCAGGGCATGCCGTAGAAGAAGATCTGGGTGGCAAAGACGAAAAACCAGCGCCAGCGCGTGAACAGGCCATGCGCGGCGCGCGGATAGATCTTCTTCTGCTTCTGGTAGAGCGAAACCAGCTCCGGCTGGCCAGCCTGGGCGGCGGACGAGGAAGCGCGGGCGGGTCGACTCATGGTGCTTGGCGAGGGACGCGCCGTCCCTCGCAGAAGGGGGGCCTCAGTTGGCGGCCACGCCGCCGCCCTTGCCCCAGACGTAGGCCGTGAGCACCTTCAGCTGCTCGGGCGTGAACTTGCTTTCCCAGGGCGGCATGACGCCGGTCTTGCCGTTGTTGATCATGTCGATGACGTGCGCCTCGATCACCGGCCCGTGGCTGAAGATGCCGGTGGTCAGGTTGGGCGCGCCGAGCGCCGGGTTGCCCTTGCCGTCCATGCCGTGGCAGGCGGCGCAGGCGACGAACTTGTCGCGCCCCAGGCTGGCACGCAGCGCGTCGTGCGTCGCGCCCGACAGGCTGAGCACGTAGTTGGCGACGTTGCGCACGTCGTCGGGCGAGCCGACCGCGGCGGCCATCGGCGTCATGATGCCGGTGCGGCCCTTGGCGATGGTCTCCTCGATCTGCTCGGGCGTGCCGCCCCAGTTCCACTGCCGGTCGGTCAGGTCCGGGAAACCCTTGCTGCCGCGCGCGTCCGAACCGTGGCACTGGGCACAGTTGTTCATGAACAGGCGGTCACCGATCATCATCGCCTCGGGATCCTGCGCCAGCGCCTCGGTGCCCTGGCCGGCAAACGCGGCGTAGATCGGCGCCGTCTGCTCGTTGCCGCGCTCGACCTCGCGCTCGAACTGCCCGGTCTGGGTCCAGCCGAGCGAACCGGCATACGAACCCAGGCCCGGGTAGAGGAAGAGATAGGCCAGCGCAAACACGCAGGTGATGATGAACAGGCCCACCCACCAGCGCGGCAGCGGGTTGTTCATCTCGCGCAGGTCCTCGTCCCAGACGTGGCCGGTGGTGTTGTCGTCCAGCGTCTGGGCCTTGGCCCGGCCGCTGTACCACAGCAGCAGCAGGCAGGCAAAGATGCCGCCCAGAGTGATGACGGTGATGTACACCGACCAGAAGTTGCTCGTGAAGTCGCTCATGTCTGCTTCCTTGCGTCCGCTCAGTCCTCTTCGAGCGGCAGGCGTGCCGCCTCGTCGAAGCGTGCCTTGTTGCGCCCCGACCAGGCCCAGACGACGATGCCGATGAAGGTGAGCAGGGTCACCACGGTGATGATCCCGCGCAACACGTTGATGTCCATCTCGTGTCTCCTGGCTGTGTTCAGCGCCGGTGGATGCCCAGCACCTGCAGGTAGGCGATGACGGCGTCGAGCTCGGTCTTGCCCTCGAGCTCCGCGGGCGCCTGGGCGATCTCTTCGTCGCTGTAGGGCGCGCCCAGCGTGCGCAGGCCGCGCATGTGGGCCTGGATGGTGCGGGCGTTGGCCGCATTGCGCTCCAGCCACGGGTAGGCCGGCATGTTGGACTCGGGCACCACGTCGCGCG
>CAYRHV010000282.1:0-3543 GCA_964424045.1 uncultured Ottowia sp.
GATCGCGCTGGCCGGCATCATCGTGCGCAACTCGATCCTGCTGGTCGACTTCATCAAGCTGCAGATGGCCGCTGGGGATTCGGCGCCGGGCCGCTCCCAAGCCGAATCAACCCCCTCGGGGGGCAGCGCAGCAGGCGCAGCCGCGGAGCGTGGGGGCGAACAGGATTCGGCGCCGGGCCGCTCCCAAGCCGAATCAGCCCCCTCGGGGGGCAGCGCAGCAGGCGCAGCCGCGGAGCGTGGGGGCCTTGATCACTTCAAGGAGGCCATCGTGCAGAGCGCCATCATCCGCGCGCAGCCGATCGCGCTCACCGCGCTGGCGGCCATGATCGGCGCCTTCTTCATCCTCGACGACCCGATCTTCAACGGGCTGGCGATCTCGCTGATCTTCGGCATCCTGGTGTCCACCGTGCTGACGCTGGTGGTCATCCCCGTCCTGTATTTCGTTGCCTACCGCCGTGCCCACCAAGCCGGGCCGGCGCCGGCGTCCACCCCGACTGCGCAAGCAGCCACTTGAATAGGAGAAAAACCATGACTTCCTGGCGCGTTGTCCGCATTTTTGCCGGCACCTTCATCCTGCTCTCGCTCGCCCTGGGCGTGCAGGGCAGCCCGATCTTCCACAGCAGCAACTGGCTGTGGCTCACTGCCTTCGTCGGCGCCAACCTGCTGCAAAGCGGCTTCACCAGGTGGTGCCTGCTGAACAACATCCTGATCAAGCTCGGCGTCCCGGGCGAGAGCTGCAACACCGGCGCCTGAGCCGGCCCGAAAGGAAATTCCCATGGTTGAAAGCTACAAGGATCTGATTGCCGCCGTTTCCGCCAACTCGGCCAAGCTGCGCAAGGACATCCCGGACGTGATGCAGGGCTTCGGCGCCCTGGCGCAGTCGGCCAGCAAGGCGGGCGCGCTGGACGCCAAGACCAAGGAGCTGATCGCCATGGCCCTGTCCGTGGGCGCGCGCTGCGATCCCTGCGTCGGCTACCATGCCAAGGCGCTGGTCAAGCTGGGCGCCACGCGCGCGGAGGTCGAGGAGATGCTCGGCATGTGCATCTACATGGGCGGTGGCCCGGGCCTGATGTATGCCGCCTCGGCCCTGGCTGCCTACGAGGAATTCGGCGGGGAAAAGGCCGCGGTATGAAACCCTTCGCGCGTCTGGCATTCGGCGCCGCGATCGCGCTGCCGCTGCTGGCGGCGCCGGCGCATGCGCAGGACCTGTTGACCGTGTGGCGCGCCGCCGCCGGGCACGACCACCGGCTGGCGGTGGCGCGTGCCGAGCACGGGGCCAGCCAGGCGCTGCGCGGGCAGGCCGACGCGCTGTGGCGCCCCAACGTCGCGCTCAACCTGGGTGTCGGCGCGGGGTTGCAGGACAACGCCATGCGCGGCGCGCGCTTCTCGGCGCCCGGCATGGGCACCGTGGACGAAGCGCGCTTTGCCACCTCGGTCCATGGCGGTCTCGCCACGCGCGTGGCCGTGGTGGCGCAGCAGCCGCTGGTCAACGCGGCGCGTGACGCGCAGCAGGCCCAGCTTCAGAGCGCCGCCGACATGGGCGACACCGCCTGGCGTGCCGCCCAGGCCGAGCTCATGCTGCGCACGGCCGAACGCTACTTCGCTCTGGCCGTGGCCGACGAGGGCGTGCGCGTGGCGGCGCGCCAGCTCGACACCGTGGGGCGCTCGCGCACCGAGGCGCACGACCGCTACGAGCTGGGCGCGGCCGCCATCACCGACACGCACGAGGCCGACGCCGCGCTGGCCGGCGTGCGCGCGCGGCACGCGGCGGCCGAGCTCGAGGCCGGCGTGCAGCGTGATCAGCTCGCCGGCAGCACCGGCCTGGCCGAGCCGCGCGCGCGCCTGCCGCGCCAGCCGCTGGCCGAGGCCGACGGCCTGCCCGGCTGGCTGGCCGCCGCCGACGCTGACAACCCGCGCCTGCGCCTGCTCACGCAGGCCGTGGGCGTGGCCGAGCAGAAGCTGCGCCAGCAGGGCGCGGCCGGCAAGCCGACGCTGGACCTGGTGGCCCAGGCTTCGCACCAGCGCATCGGCGGCAGCGGCGACTTCGGCTCGGCGCGCAACCGTGGCGTGGACGGCCTGGTGGGCGTGCAGCTCAACATTCCAATCTACACCGGCGGCATGCTGACGGCGCAGGAGCGCGAGGCGGCCGAGCGTGTCGGCCAGGCGCGTGCCGAGCTGGAGCTGGCGCGCGAGGAAGTGCGCCAGCAGGTGCGCGCGGCCTGGCAGGGCCTGCAGGTCGGCGCCACGCGCATCGGGGCGCTGGAAGAGAACCTGAATGCCAACCGGGCGCGGCTGGACGCCACGCGCCTGGGCCTGGAGGTGGGCGACCGCACCACGCTCGACCTGCTGAACGCCGAGAACGACCTCGCCGCCGCCGAGCTGGCGCTGGCGCAGGCGCGCGTCGACCAGGTGCTGGCTCGCCTGCGCCTGGCGCTGCTGGCGGACCGGCTGGACGAGACGCTGCTGGCGCAGGTCAACGCCGGCCTGGCGCCGGAGGACAAGCCATGACAGAGCATTCCCGCAAGGCCCGCATCGTCGTGCTGGGCGCCGGCTTCGGCGCGCTGTCGACGGTGCGCCTGCTGCGCCAGCACGGCTGCAGCGACCCGATCACCGTGGTCGCGCCGCACGCCGAGCTGCACTACCTGCCCGGCATCATCTGGATCCCCAGCGGCAAGCGCCAGCGCAGCGACCTGGTGGTGCCGCTGGCGCCCTTCTTCGAGCGCATGAGGGTGCAGCACGTGGCCGCCAGCGTCACCGGCCTGTCGGAGGACGGCCGCACGGTGCACACCACGGCGGGCGAGGTCGCCAACGATGCGCTGGTGATCGCCAGCGGTGCGCGCTTCATCAAGAAGCTGCCCGGCATCGAGCACGCCATCACGCCCTGCGAGGGCATCGCCGCCGCCGAGCGCATCCGCGACCGCCTGCGTGAACTGGACGGTGGCACCATCGCCATCGGCTTCGGCACCAATCCGAAGGAGCCGGGCGCGGTGCGCGGCGGGCCGATGTTCGAGTTCCTGTTCGGCATCGACCGGCAACTGCGCCGTGAAGGCCGGCGCGAGCGCTTCAAGCTCGTGTTCTTCAACGGCTCGAAGACGCCGGGCGCGCGCCTGGGCCCGAAAACGGTGGCGCGGCTGCTGGCGACGATGGAGCGGCGCGGCATCGAGACGCGTCTGGGCCACAAGCCGCTGCGCTTCGAGGCCGACCGGGTGGTGACCGAGGGCGCCGAATTCGCGGCCGACCTGATCCTGTTCATGACCGGCCTCACCGGCCCGGCCTGGCTGGAGCAGAGCACGCTGCCGCGCTCGCCCGGCGGCCTGATCGCCGCCGACCAGCACTGCGCCGTGCCGGGCTTCGAGCGCACCTGGGTGGTGGGCGACAGCGGCAGCTTTCCCGGCCCCGACTGGATGCCCAGGCAGGCCCACATGGCGGATCTGCAGGCCGGCGCCGCGGCGCGCAACCTGCTCGCCGAGCTGCGTGGCGAGCCAACGCGCCACGGCTTCAAGGTCGAGCTGATGTGCATCATCGACGCGCTGGACGAGGGCA
>CAYRHV010000283.1:0-3521 GCA_964424045.1 uncultured Ottowia sp.
ACACCGCGGCCGCCGACGACAACGTGGTCGACGCCGAGGTCAAGGAAGTCAAGAAGGAGTCATGACGAATGACCGCGTCGCTGCGCGACGGCAATGACAAATGACAGAACGCAAGCACCGTCATTTGCCGGTCTGGAAAGCCTCGATGGACCTGATCGAGGCTTTCTACGTTGCCAGCGCGCAATTTCCGAAAGAAGAGCTGTTTGGTCTACAGTCCCAGATGGCGGCGAGCCGCCGTTTCCGTGGCCTCCAACATTGCGGAAGGAGCAGCACGGCAAACAACGCCCGAACTGCTGCAAATCCTCCACATCGCCAACGGCTCTTTATCCGAACTGGATACGCATCTGGAAATCGCGCATCGATTGGGTTATTTGCGTGACAACGATGCACTGCAAGCCATGCTCGACGGCGTTCAAGGCCAGCTGCTGGCCGTCATCCAGTCATTGAAGCGGCGCAGCCGCTGAAGTCTTTTGTCATTTGTCATCCACATGGCCACCAAGCGCGATTACTACGAAGTCCTCGGCGTCCCCAAGAACGCAGGCGAGGACGAGATCAAGAAGGCTTATCGCAAGCTGGCGATGAAGTACCACCCTGACCGCAACCAGGGAGACGCGACCGCCGAGGCCAAATTCAAGGAGGTCAAGGAAGCCTACGAAATGCTTTCCGACCCGCAGAAGAAGGCGGCCTACGACCAGTTCGGCCACGCTGGCGTGGACCCCAACATGCGCGGCGGGCCGGAAGGCTTCGGCGGCTTCGCCGAGGCCTTCGGCGACATCTTCGGCGACATCTTCGGCGGCGCGCGCGGCGGGCGGGGCGGCCGCCAGGTCTATCGCGGCGCCGACCTCAGCTACGCAATGGAAGTCACGCTCGAGGAAGCAGCGGCCGGCAAGGAGGCGCAGATCCGCATTCCGAGCTGGGACGACTGCGACACCTGCCATGGCTCGGGTGCCAAGCCCGGCACCAGCACGCAGACCTGCAGCACCTGCCACGGCCAGGGCGTGGTGCAGATGCGCCAGGGTTTCTTCAGCGTGCAGCAGACCTGCCCGCACTGCCGCGGCAGCGGCCGGATCATTCCCGAGCCCTGCTCGACGTGTCATGGCCAGGGCAAGATCAAGAGTCAGAAGACGCTGGAGGTCAAGATCCCGCCCGGCATCGACGACGGCATGCGCATCCGCTCCAGCGGCAACGGCGAGCCCGGCACCAATGGTGGCCCGCCGGGCGACCTGTTCATCGAGATCCGCGTCAAGAAGCACGAGATCTTCGAGCGCGACGGCGACGACCTGCACTGCGTGGTGCCGATCAGCTTTGCTGCCGCCGCGCTCGGCGGCGAGATCGAGGTGCCGACGCTGAACGGCAAGGCCGCCATCGATATCCCGGACGGCACCCAGGCCGGCAAGCAGTTCCGGCTGCGCGGCAAGGGCATCCGGGGTATCCGATCGTCCTACCCGGGCGACCTGTACTGCCACATCAGCGTCGAGACCCCCGTCAAGCTGACCGAGCACCAGCGCCGCCTGCTCAAGGAGTTCGACGATTCGCTCAGGAAAGGCGGCGCCAAGCATTCGCCCGGCACGCAGAGCTGGGCCGACAAGGTGCGCAGCTTCTTCAGCGCCTGAGCCCGGCCTCGCGGGCGCGATCAGAGGAAGCGGTCGAGCAGCCGGCGACTGACCGGGTCCATCGACGCCGGATCGCGAATCAGGTATTGCACCCCGTCGGCGTCGCTGATGATCAGCAGGTCGGGGCCGAGGCGGCGGATCTGCTCCTCGCCCTTGAGCACGAAGCGCGTGTCGCCACGATCCGTCTCGACGGCCCAGGTGCTCGGCGTGGCGAAGCTGCTGACCGACTTCAGGCGCTTGAGCAGGGGCATGAATTCGCGCTGCTCCAGGGCCGTGCGCAGCAAGGTGCGCTGGTCCTCGGGGCAATCGTCCAGGCGCTCGATCCAGGCCAGCTCCTGCCCGTCGGCATTCAGCAGGCTGATGGCCTCGTCCGGGGCCTGGATCGGAAAGGCACGCACCGGGATGACGCCGACATGCTCGACGCCCTCGGCATCGGTCAGCACCAGGCGTCCAAAGGCGTCCTGGCGCAGGTCGGGCAGCCGTGGACTCATGCGCGCTCCTCCCGCGCAGCGACGGCCAGCACCGATTCGGCCTCCTCCACCGCCAGCATGCGCTCGCGTTCGGCTCGCTCCTGGCGTGCCTGGGCCTCATAGAGGCGCCAGTAGGCACCACGCCGCGCCAGCAGCTCGCCGTGCGTGCCCTCCTCCACCTTGCGCCCCTTGTCCAGCACCACCAGCCGATCCGCCTTGCGCAGGGTCGAGAGGCGGTGCGCGATGGCGATCGTGGTGCGCCCGCGCACCAGGTTGTCCAGCGCCTTCTGGATCTCGCGCTCGGTCTCGGTGTCGACCGAGGCCGTGGCCTCGTCCAGGATCAGGATGCGCGGGTCGATCAGCAGGGCGCGCGCGATGCTGATGCGCTGGCGCTCGCCGCCCGACAACCCCTGGCCGCGTTCGCCCAGCAGCGAGTCGTAGCCTTGCGGCAGGCGCAGGATGAATTCGTGCGCGTGCGCCGCACGCGCCGCCGCGACGATCTCCGCGCGCGTGGCGTCGGGCCGGCCGTAGGCGATGTTCTCGGCCACGGTGCCGAAGAACAGGAAGGGTTCCTGCAGCACCAGGCCGATATGGCGCCGCCAGTCGGCCAGCGCCACCTTGCGGATGTCGATGCCATCGATGGTGATCGCGCCTTCAGCCACGTCGTAGAAGCGGCACATCAGGTTCACCAGCGTGCTCTTGCCGGACCCGCTGTGCCCCACCAGGCCGATCATCTGGCCCGGCTCGATCACCAGGTCGAGCTCGCTGATGGTGGCCCGATGGCCGTAGCGAAAGCCGACCCGCTGCAGTTCGATGCGCCCCCGCACGCTGGGCAGGGGCTGGGCATCGGGGGCTTCCGGCACGCTGGAGACATGGTCCAGGATCTCGAAGATGCGCTTGGTGGCCGCGGCCGCCTTCTGCGTCACCGAAACAATGCGGCTCATCGAATCGAGCCGTGTGTAGAAGCGCCCGATGTAGGCCAGGAAGGCCGTCAGCACACCCACCGTGATGTTGTGCCGCGACACCAGCCAGATGCCTGCTGCCCACACCACCAGCAGGCCGATTTCGGTGAGCAGCGTCACGGTCGGCGAAAACAGCGCCCACAGGCGGTTCACGCGGTCGTTGACGAGCAGGTTGTGCAGGTTCGCGTCGCGGAAGCGCCCCGCCTCGCGCGACTCCTGGGCAAAGGCCTTGACGACCCGGATGCCGGGGATGGTGTCGGCCAGCACGTTGGTGACTTCGGCCCAGACGCGGGACGTCTTCTCGAAGCCCGAACGCAGGCGATCCCGCACCGTGTGGATCATCCAGCCGATGAATGGCAGCGGCGTCAGCGTCACCAGCGCCAGCATGGGATCGATGGAAAACAGGATCGCCGCCGTCATGACGATCATCAGCACGTCGGTGGCGAAGTCCAGCAGGTGCAGCGACAGGAACAGGT
>CAYRHV010000284.1:0-3509 GCA_964424045.1 uncultured Ottowia sp.
GTGACGATGGCCATGGCGGCCGAGAAGCCGCCGGCGGTGAAGAAGTCGGGCGGCGTCTTGAACTCCTTGTAGTGCGCCGCGACCAGGGCGTCGTTGACCGGGTTCTGCGGGATGCCGAAGTAGTAGTAGGTCGCGCCTTCCATGCCGGGGAAGCTCTTGTAGGCGGCCATGGCGGGCAGGATGTTGCCGCCGGTGAAGACCTCGATGCCGTAGCGCTGCTTCAGGTCGGCCGCGGCCAGGGCGGCAAACGGGGGCACCGGGCCGGCCCAGATGACCTCGATCGCCTTGCGGCCGGGCTTGTCCTTGAGCCCGTCGATCAGGCGCTGGATGCCGGCGGTGAAGTCGGTGGTGTTCTGCGGCAGGTATTCCTCGTGCACGATCTTCGCGTGCTTGAGCGCGTCCTTGAAGGCTTTCACGCCGTCGCGGCCGAAGGCGTAGTCCTGCGCCAGCGTGGCCACCGAGACGCCGTCCTTGTCCATCGCCACGGCATTGCTGATCGCGTCCTGGCTCGAGTTGCGGCCGGTGCGGAAGATGTATTTGTTCCACTTGTCGCCGGTGATGGCGTCGGCCACGGCCGGCTCGACCAGCAGGATCTTCTTGTATTCCTCGGCCACCGGCAGCATCGCCAGCGCCACGCCCGAAGAGGTCGGGCCCACCGCCAGGTCCACCTTGTCGTCGGCGTAGGCGGCTTCCAGCAGGCTCTTGCCCAGGTCGGGCTTGCCCTGGTCGTCCTTCTCGATCACCACGATCTTCTTGCCGGCGACCTCCATCGTGCCCCCGGTGGCGTATTGCAGGCCCATCATCAGGCCGGTCTGAGTCTGCTTGCCGTAGGCCTCCAGCGGCCCGGTCTTGCTGTAGACGTGGGCGATCTTGACTTCGCTGGCGGCCAGCGCCGGAGTGGCGATCACGGCGGCCAGCGCGGCCAGGGCAATGAGGGAGCGACGGTGCATGGAAGTCTCCTGTGAGATGCGAAAAAACTTGGCGACGCGCCAGGCAGGCCCGGACGTGCGGTCCATGGATGGGCGGCGGCATGGTACTGCATCGGCCGGCCGGCCTGGCCGCACAGTCGCGCGCCCATGCGTGCTTCGTTGATTCGCATCAACCGGATTTGGAGCGCAGCCAGGTGCCTGCGGGCGGATTGGTACATTCACGGTTGCGCCGGCTTGTCGCGTCCGTGTAACCTACGCCCTTTTGCAGCATCGTGAAACAACTTGTGGAGGTGTGCCGTATGTATGACCGGATCCTGGTGCCGCTGGACGGCTCGCGTTTTTCGCAGGAAATGCTCCCTTACGCAGCTGGCCTGGCCACCGGCCTGGACATCCCACTGGTTCTCCTGCGCCTGGTTTCCAAGGCCTCGGAGCAGGGCGAGGCCACCGGCTACGTCGAGAACCTGGCGGCCGCCCACGGCGCGCAGGGGCTGTGCAGCGTCGCCGGTGGCGACGTGGCCGACGCCATCCTGGCCGAAGCCGAGCGCGTGCCCGGCACCCTGGTGGCGATGACTTCGCACGGGCGCTCCGGCCTGCTGGAGGCCATGCTGGGCAGCGTTGCCCTGCGCGTGGTGCGCGGCCGCAACGGCGCGCCGGTGCTGGTCTATCGCCCCACCGGGGCCGCCGCCGCCGAGCGCCCGGCCGTCAAGATCGACCGCGTCGTGCTGGCGCTCGACGGCACCGAGGTGTCCGAAGGCATGGCGCCGCAGGCGGCCGAACTGGCGCGCCGCCTGGATGCCGAATTGATGCTGGTGGTGGTGATCGACCCGAAGACGACCAAGGGCGGCGACATGCCGGTCAGCGCCATGATGAAGGGGCTGGAATCGGGCTACGTGCGCTCCAACGCGCGCGACTTCGCCTCGCGTTTCGGCGTGCGCGTGAACTGGGAAGTACTGCATGGCGATCCGGCCGAGTCGATCGCCAGCTTCGTCGGCGGCCGTCCGGGCTCGATGCTGGCCATGACCACGCGCGGCCGCTCGGCGCTTGAGACCGCGTTGCTGGGCAGCGTGACCGCGGGCTGCCTGCGCAATGCCGGGGTGCCGGTGCTGATGCGCATGCCGGAGTGACCCTCCAGCCGCCACGCATGCGCAGCAAGACGCAGATCCGGATGCGCTATCGTTACCCATGAGCGAGGCGCCGGCGCGCCAGCGCATCGACAAGTGGCTCTGGGCCGCGCGCTTTGGCAAGACGCGTGCGCTGGCAGCGCAGGAAATCGAGCGTGGCCGCGTGACCGTCAACGGCACGGTGGCCAAGCCGGCGCGCGAGGTCAGGCCGGGCGACGTGGTGAGGCTGCGTCAGGGCCCGGTCGAACGCGAACTGGTGGTGCGCGGTCTCAGTGCCCAGCGTGGCCCGGCGCCGGTGGCCCAGGGCCTTTACGAGGAGACCGCACAGAGCATCGCCGCGCGCGAGCAGGTGGCGCAGGCGCGGCGCCTGGCACCCGAGCCGGCGCGCAGCCTGCCCCAGGGGCGCCCGACCAAGCGCGATCGGCGCGCGCTCGAGGCCCAGCGCCGCGTGGGCTGGGACGAACGCTGGTCGGCCACGTTGTTGAGGGATCGGACGGGCCCGTCGCGGTCATCATGACGAGATCTGGAACGATTCCGGCCTTAGTCCCTGCGGCGCAAGCGCGAGCAACTCATCGCCTTGCTGTGCCAGGGCAAGAGCACCCTCAGGTCACGTTCGACAGGCAGCGACCGACGCGCAGCCTTTAGGTGATGGCCAACGTGCGTACGGTGCGCAGGCTGTCCGCCCATTCGGCCTGCGCCCGTTTCAGATCGTAGGCGGCTTGCAGGTTCAGCCAGTATTGCGGCGACTGGCCCAAGGCGCGGCCCAGGCGCAGCGCCAGCTCGGCGGTGACTGGGCGATCGCCGCGCAGCAGGTGGGATACACGCATGGGCGATACGCCCAGCGCTTGGGCAAACGCAGTTTGCGTCAGGCCCAGCTCATGAAGCGCTTCGCGCAGGAATTCGCCGGGGTGGATGGCAGGCAGTCCGTTATGTGGGGTTGTCGGCATGGCGGTGTTCCTTGTCAGTGGTAATCGACGATTTCGACTTCATGCGCGTGGCCTTGCTCAAAACGGAAGCACACGCGCCATTGGTCGTTGATGCGGATGCTCCACTGGCCTGCGCGGTCGCCGCTCAATGTCTCCAGTCGGTTGGAGGGCGGCTGGCGCAGGTCGTTCACATCGGTCGTCGCGTCAAGTTGCGTCAGACGCATGGCCGCACGTCGCAGAATGTCGGGTGGCAGTCGACGCGATTTGCCAGTCGCGAACAAATGCTCGGTCTCGGCATTGCCAAAGCTCTGGATCACGAACCAATTATAAACATATTGTTTATGAATTTGATCGGAGACCGATGCGCAGGGGTCGCCACGCTCTGTCAAGCGCGCACAATTGATCATCGCGCTTTTCGCCTTTCCGGCCTCACTCGCAACGCCGTCGCACGATGACCGCCTTAGCCGTTCCCCCGTCTCTGCTGCCGCTGGCCCAGCGCCAGCGCCTGGCCCAGGGGCGGCGCCTGGCGACCC
>CAYRHV010000285.1:0-3507 GCA_964424045.1 uncultured Ottowia sp.
CTCGCGCGGCACGCGCCCCATCAGGTAGTACTCGGGGTTGGGCATGACGCTGCCGAAGTTGGCGCTGCGGTTGCCCATGCAGTAGAAGCCAGTGATGTGGGCGATGTCCCAGGCGTCCTCGTCGTCCAGGCCGTGCGCGTGCAGGGCCTCGAAGTCGGCGTCTTCCAGCGCGTTCGACCGGTGCAGCACCTTCATCGCGAATTCCAGCACGGCCCGCTGGCGCGGGCTGATGTCGGCCTTGCGCCAGTTGACCGCCACCTGGTCGGCCACCAGCGGCTTCTTCTCGTAGATGCGCAGCGCCGCACCGTGCATGACGACGCAGTTCATGCAGCCGTTGGCGGCACTGACGGCCACCACGATCATCTCGCGGTCGCCCTTGGTCAGGTGGCTGCCGCGGCCGCAGCTCTCGGGGTCCATCAGGGCGTCGTGGTAGGCGAAGAAGGCGCGCCATTCGGCCGGCCGGCGCGCCAGCAGCAGGAACACGTTGGGCACGAAGCCCAGCTTGTCCTGCACGGCCAGCAGCTTTTCCTTGATGTCGGCGGGCAGGGTGTCGAGGTCGGGATGCGGGTAGCGGTTGCTCATGGCTGGATGGTCCGTGGATTGCGGGAAGGGACAACCTGCATCTTCGCATCAAGGGCCGGGCCCGTCATTTGCCGCTGAGGTCGATGCGGTAGAGGTTCTCCCACAGTTTCCAGTCGTCGCCGTCGCGGCGCATCAGCACCTGGCCGGAAACCCGGCTGCCGTTGTTGGTGTCACCGCGGATCTCGAGTGCGGCTTGCTGGTCGGTGGCTCGCCCACCGGTGACCGTGATCTGGCGCAGGCGCAGATCCTTCATCACGGGCAGCAGGACTTCGTCGACCTGCTCGGGCACCACGGTCTGGCGCACGGCCTGTTCGTCCTGTTTCTGGATCGCCGTCACCGCGCGCAGCAGGGCGGCGCCCGGTGCGCCACCACCCGCGCCGAGGGGCTCGCCGGCCAACGCGCCGCGGCTGATCTCGGCATCGAACTCCAGCAGGTACTGGTAGCGCTCGCCCAGATGGTCTTCCACGCCGCGCGTCTGCACCTTGCCCGCGATCCGGTCGGCACCGGTCTTGCGCAAGTCCAGGCGACCCGCTGCGTTCTCCCCGCCCGGGTAGCCGCCATCCACCTCGGGCATGACCCGTTCGATGCGGGCCTCGTTCAGATCGCGCGGAACCAGCAGCATCAGGGAGCTGCCGCCGGCCTGCTGCACCTGGTCGGCGAGAACGCGCTGCGGCAGGAAGCTCGCGTCTGCCGCAGCGCAGTCCAGTGTCTTGTCCGCGGCGAACACCAGCCGCACGGTCGCTTCGTCCGGGAACACCTGTCCACCCGGCACCTCGTGCGCGCACACCGCCTTCCATTCGACCCGCCGGTCGTTGCGTTGCAGGAAGCCGCTGACGGTGTCGGCGGCCCAGACCGGGCCGGGCAGCGCCAGCAGACCGAAGCCGAGGAACAAGGCAAGCGGGAAGCGGGTGCGGGCGTTCATCGGGTTCCTCCTGCCGGGCAGCGTGCCGACGTGCGCCGATACCGTACGCCGGGCGTACCGGCGCGTCAATGCCGACCGCCTCCGATCGGGGTCAGATCATCGGCAGGTAGCTCGGCTTGGGTCCGCGCGGGAAGGCGCTGTCGATGCGCGCCAGTTCGGCCTCGCTCAACACCAGCGCACCGGCGCCGGCGTTGTCCTCGGTGTGGCCGGGGCTGGAGGACTTGGGAATGGCGAACAGCCCCGGCAGCCGGGTCAGGAAGGCCAGCGCCACCTGGCGCGGCGTCGCGCCGTGCGCGGCGGCGATCTCGTCCAGCACGCGGCCGCCGGCGCTTTCCGGCTCCGGGAATTCGCCGTGGCCGAAGGGGCTGTAGGCCACCACGGCGACGCCGTGGCGCTGGCACCAGGGGATCACGGCGTGCTCGATGGCGCGCTCCTGCAGGTAGTAGAGCACCTGGTTGCAGGCGATCTGCCCCGGACCGGCCACGTCCAGGGCCTCCTGCAGGTCGCCCTCGTCGAAGTTGCTGACGCCCCAGGCGCGGATCTTCCCATCCTGCCTCAGGCGTTCGAAGGCCTCGAAAGTCTCGGCCAGCGGGTGCGAGCCGCGCCAGTGCAGCAGGTAGCAGTCGAGCCGGTCGGTGCCCAGGGCCTTGAGCGAGCGCTCGCAGGCCGTGATGGTGCCGCGGCGCGAGGCGTTGGACGGCAGCACCTTGGAGACCAGGAACACGGCGTCGCGGCGGGCGGCAATGGCTTCACCCACCAGCGCCTCGGCGGCGCCGGAGCCGTACATCTCGGCCGTGTCGATGTGGCTCAGGCCCAGGTCCAGCCCGCGCTGCAGCGCGGCGATCGCCTGCCGGCGGCTGCCGGTGTCGAGATACCAGGTGCCCTGGCCGATCACCGGTACCTCGTGCCCGGTGGGTCCGAAGGGGCGTTGCTGCATGGGATGATCCTTTCTCGGTCTGTCTGGCGTACCCGCTGGCCCGATTGTTCGCTCTGGTGCAGCCTGCGACAATGCCGGGCACGCGCTCGCGGTCGAGGTCGTATCGGGCGTGGTTGCAAGCCAAGGAGCTGGATCCATGAGCATACCGGTTGAACTGCCGCAGCTGGGCGAGACGCTGGCGCGCTACCGCTTCGCCTACCTGTTGATCCACGGCGGCACGGGCGCGCCGCGCGTGCTGGCCGTGCGTCCGGTGCTGCGCGATGGCGTGCTGCTGATCGACGGCGTCGGCGAGCGCATGCGTGCTCGTGTCGAGGCGCAGCCGGCCGTGGGCCTGGTGTGGCCGCCGATGGCGGAGGGCGAGTATTCACTCATCGTCGACGGGCAGGCCAGCGTGGCCGATGGGCAGGTGCGCGTGGCGCCCTCGCACGCCGTGCTGCACCGGCCGGCGCCGCCAGCCGGCGCCTGACAGGGTTGATTCCGCGGTGCCCGGACGCACCGCCTGCGCCAGTGCCAGAATGGCCGGCATGAACTGGATCCACCTCGTCGCCGTGCTGGCGCTGCTCGAATACCTGGCTTTCACCCTGCTGACCGGGCGCGCGCGGGTTCAATACAAGGTCCGGGCACCGGCCACCTCCGGCCACGAGATGTACGAACGCGCCTATCGCGTGCAGATGAACACGCTGGAACAGCTGCTGGTGTTCCTGCCGGCGCTGTTTCTGGCTGGCATGTATTGGCCGCCGGCGGTGGTGGCTGCCGTCGGTGCAGTGTTTCTCGTGGGTCGGCTGCTGTACCGCTTCCAGTACGTGAAGGAGCCGGCCAGCCGCGCGCCGGGTTTCATCCTGTCGCTGCTGCCCAACGTCGTGTTGCTGCTGGCGTCGCTGGTGGGCGTGCTGCGCGGCGTCGCGGCATGAATGTGGGGGGGGACGGTCATGAGCCAGGCTTGGGTGGTGGGGCATATCCGGGTGCTGGATGGCTCGAAGTGGGCCGAATACCAGTCGCGCGTGCCGGCAACGCTGGCGCCCTGGGGCGCCGAGCTGCTGTTTCGCGGCCGCCACGCGGCGGCGTT
>CAYRHV010000286.1:0-3479 GCA_964424045.1 uncultured Ottowia sp.
TCCAGGTCGAGCGGCCCCGGCACGTCGAACAGCAGGCCACGGCGCGCCGCCTGCGCCAGCACCGCCTCCACCGCCAGCGTGCGCGGCCCCTGCAGGTCGAGCTCGACCCGCAGCCCGTGGCCGGCGTCGAACTCGACCAGCCGCTCGCCGTCGATCACCAGGGTGCCGCGCGTCGCCTGCACCGGCACCGGCTGGCCGGGCAGCAGCCGTCGCGCGGCCGCGATCGACACCGGCTCCAGCCCACCCGGCAGCAGCGGCGCCTGCAGACTGCGCCCGGACCCGAGCCGCAGGTGCAAGCCGAACGGCTCGTCGCGCGACACCGGCGCGCTCAGGCCGGCGATCGACGACAGGCCGATCTGCGCCGGCTCGGCAAAGCTGACGAAGAGTTCCTCCAGATCGGCGCCGCTGCCGATGGCGCCGGCACCCCGCGCCAGCTGGCGCGACACGCAGACGTCGACCAGGGCCAGTTCCGCCACCCCCACGCCGTCGACGCGCAGGCACTTGTTGCGCTGCAGGCCGATCTCCGGCGCCACGCGTCCGCTCGCCACCAGCCCGGCCGCCAGTCCGACCAGGGTCGCCTCGCGCAGACGCGGAAACGCATTGTTGGTCCCGGTGGACAGCGTCGCCAGCGGCACCTCGCCGCAATGGGCGGCCACCGCGCGGTGCGTGCCATCGCCACCCAGCACGGCAATCAGTCCCACCTGCATCTGCGCCAGCAGCGCCGCCGCATGGGCGCTGTCGTGCGCCGCATCGAGGACTGGCATGTCCAGCAGGGACACCTGCGGCATCGGTCGGCGGCCGCGCGCCAGCTCGGCGGCCTCGCGCACGCGGGTCGCGATGCCGGCGGCGTCCGGCATCATCCACGCCCGCCCGACGCCGAGCGCGGCCAGCGCCGCCAGCAGGCGCAGCACCACGTTGACCTTCTCGGAGACCGGGAACACCGAGGCCCAGCCGAGCAGGCGCCGCACGTCGCGCCCCGACGACGGGTTGGCGATCACGCCCACTGCGAACGGACTCTGGGAATCGGACGACGAACTGCCGGCGCCTGTCATGGTCTGGTTTGCGCAGGATCAAGGCCTGCTGCAAGCGCATGATGCATCAGGTCGATGCGGACCATAATGAACGCCCTGCGGCTGGCGCGATGCGCGGCGCCCACTCCGCCTTCGCCGCACGCGACGCGCCCCATCAAGAGCGCCCTGGATCAGACCGGTGGCGCCGACAAGGAGACAACATGGCGCAGCCCAGTTTCCCGCTCCCGCAGCTGGGGGCGGATGCCACCGCGGCCGCCGAACCGGCGGGCCTGCGCATCGCGCGCTCCTGGCGCCGCTCGGTCGAGCAGTACCGGCTCGACCCGGGCAGCCGGCACCGGCCGCGCGTGCTGACGGCCGGCGCCCTGCGCGAACGGCGGGAGCCGATGGAGCCCTGGCTCGGCCTGGCGCGCAGCGGCATGGAGGCCTTGTTCCGCCAGGTGCGCGAGGCCGGCTATCTCGTGATCCTGACCGACGCCCAGGCGGTCGCCGTCGAAGTGCTGTTCAACCCGGCCCTCGACCGCGAGCTGCGCCAGGCCGGCCTCTACCTGGGCGGCTGCTGGTCGGAAGAGATCGAAGGCACCTCGGCCGTGGCGCTGGCGGCGCTCGAGCAGTGCGCGATCACGGTGCACCACGGCGAGCATTTCCGCGCCCTGCACGACCGGCTGACCTGCAGCGCGGCGCCGATCCACGCGCCGGACGGCTCCCTGCTCGCCGTGCTCGACGCCTCGGCCCTGCGCTCGCCCGACGACCGTCGCAGCCAGCAGCTGGTGCTGCAGATGGTGCAGGCCAGCGCGCGCCAGATCGAGGACGCCTGGTTCATGCGCCAGCACGCACGGCACCTGGTGCTGCGGCTGGGCCGCCAGCGCGACTTCCTCGAGGTCGCCTGCGACGGCCTGGTCGCGCTCGATGCCACGGGCCACATCGTCGCCGCCAGCCCACGCCTGCGCAGTGAAGGCGGAGCTGCCCCCGAACCCCTGGTCGGCCAGCATTTCGAGCAGGTGTTCGACGCCCGCCTCGACGCCGTCGCGGCGGCTGCCGGCCAGAGCGCCACGTTCGCGCTGGCGCTGCGCCGACGGCCTGCGGATCCGCCCCGCTTTGCCCTGGCGCGCGCCCCGCGCGTGGAACATCGGGCACCTCGCAAGCCGGCACGCACCCCGGCCATCCCATCCCGGCTGGCCGCCCTGGCCGGACAGGATCCACGCATGGCGCAGAACGTGGAGCGCGCGCTGCGCGTGCTCGACAAGGGCCTCGACGTGCTGCTGCTGGGCGAGTCCGGCACCGGCAAGGAGCTGTTTGCACGCGCCATGCACGAGGCCAGTGCGCGCGCCGGCGCTGCCTTCGTGGCGCTCAACTGCGCCGCCATTCCCGAGTCGCTGATCGAGGCCGAGCTGTTCGGCTACTGCGACGGCGCCTTCACCGGCGCGCGCGCCCGGGGCGCACGCGGCAAGATCGTGCAGGCGCATGGCGGCACCCTGTTCCTGGACGAGATCGGCGACATGCCGCTGGCGCTGCAGACCCGGTTGCTGCGCGTGCTGGGCGAACGCGAGGTCACGCCGCTGGGGGCCGAGCGTCCGACCCCGGTCGACCTGCAGGTGATCTGCGCCACGCACCGCCGGCTGCCCGAACTGGTGGCCAGCGGCCAGTTCCGCCTCGACCTCTATCACCGGCTGAGCGGCTTCACGATCGAGCTGCCGGCGCTGCGCGAGCGCAGCGACCGCGCCCAGCTGATCGACGCCATCCTGCACGAAGAGGCACGGGCGCTCGACCTGCCGGAGCCACGGCTGGCGCCCGGCGCGCGCGCGGCCCTGCTGGCGCATCCCTGGCCGGGCAACCTCCGGCAGCTGCGCAACAGCCTGCGCGCCGCGCTTGCCCTGGCCGATGGCGACGCCATCGAGCGGGCGCACCTGCCGAACGAGCTGGCCGATGACGCCACGGCATTCACGCCGCAGCCGGCTGCACGGCTGGAGCCGGCCGCGCCGCCCGAAAACGCGACAGAACGCGAAGTCCTGCTGCACGCCCTGCACACGCACCGCTGGAACGTGACCCACGCCGCGCGCAGCCTGCAGGTCTGCCGCGCCACCGTCTACCGGCGCATGGCGCGCCACGGCATCGTTCCGCCGAACCAGCGCGGCTGACGGCGAGCTACGCGCCGGTGGCGGGCCTTTCTACAATGCGCGCCATGCCGGAAACCGCCCCACGCCAGGTCCACCACGTCAGCCACCCGCTGGTGCAGCACAAGCTCACGCTGATGCGCGACCGGCAGGCCAGCAGCACCAGCTTTCGCACCCTGCTGGGCGAGCTGGCGATGCTGATGGCCTACGAGATCACGCGCGACATGCCGACCCAGCTGGTCCGGATCGAGACCCCGCTGGAGCCGATGCAAAGCCCCATCATCGACGGCAAGAAGCTGGTCTTCGCCTCCATCCTGCGCGCCGGCAACGGCATGCT